>CAYSKY010000005.1:0-24855 GCA_964431425.1 uncultured Burkholderiales bacterium | reverse complement strand
GCCCCGATCGCCAGCCAGGCCACATGAAAACCCGACGCACTGCGCCCGCCGCGCTCGACCGCTCCCGCCATGCCGCGCCGCAGGTGTTCGACCGCTTGCGGGAGTCGATCCTGTCGCTGGAACTGGTGCCGGGCGCGGTGCTGTCCCGCGTGGATCTCGCGGCGCAGTTCGGCATCAGCCAGACTCCGGTACGCGACGCGCTCATGCGCCTCGGCGAAGAAGGGCTGGTGGATATTTTTCCGCAGCACGCCACCGTCGTGAGCCGCATCAACCTAGCGTCGGCGCGGCAGGCGCATTTCCTGCGGCGTTCGATAGAACTGGAAGTGGTGCGTGCGGCGGCGACCAAGCCGGATGCCGCGCTGATCGCAGGCCTGCGCGCCAGCATCGCCCAGCAAAAGGCCATGCGGGACCTGCACGATTACCGCGAATTTTCCTCGGCCGACCAGGACTTCCACCGCCAGCTTTATGAAGCGGCGGGCGTGCCGGACCTGTGGGACCTGGTGCGGCGCATGAGCGGACACATCGACCGGCTGCGGCGCCTGCATTTGCCGGTGAAAGGCAAGGCACTGGCCATCGTTCGCGATCACACGCGCATCGTCGATGCCATCGAAGCGGGGGATGCCGAGGCGGCTGCCGAAGCGTTGCGCACGCATTTGTCCGGCACCCTGAGCCAGGTCGAGCAAATTCGCAGGCGGCATCCGGACTACGTCACCGACGAGACTCCGTAGGCAAAAGTCAAGCACTGGCGCGGCTTTCCAGTCATTTTTGGCCTGGAGACCCCGCCAATGCTGGACTTTTGATCTTATGTGCGGGGAGGTGGCAAGAACCCGCTAGTAGAAACCGATGCGCGCCACCGCCACATCGGCATCAAACGCTCGGCCGATCGCCACAATGCCCAGCCGCCGCAGCCGCCGCACATTCAGCGGCGCGTCGATTCGATGCGCTTCAAATCCGGCGAAGGGAAGTCGGATGGTCTGCCATGCCGGTGTCGCGACGAAATGCTGGCGCCACGATTGCCAGGGGCGGCTGACGGCATCGGTGCGCAGATGCACGCTGTATTGCTCGCCGTTGCCACACACATCGAGTTCGATCCCTTCGAACGCACCCGCGTCGCACAGGCTTCCGTTTGGTGTCAGGTCCAGTGCGATCTGCACGAAGCCGCCGTTGTTTTCCAGGCTCACCGCGCCGCGCAGACACAGCGCCGTCCGGCCCGCACGCGGCTCACGAGTGACTGTACCCGCCGACAACCCGCCCATCACGCCGTCGCTGATGCATTGCCAGCGGCCAGCGTGGCTGGATTGAGGATGCAGAGCGCTCAGGTCATCAATGGGATGCATGGACAGTTCGGGCAGGCATAATTGACCAGCAGGCTATCACTGATGGCGCCCACGCCATGTGGCGCACGCCACGTATCATGCTGGTTTCGCATCCCGCCTTCGCACGACGACCGCAATGCCCGCCTCCTCCAGCCTCATCATCCGCGCCGGCCCCAAGGCCATGGAACACATCCGCCGCAACGGGCTGAGCCCACAGGATGTGGCGGTCATCCCGGGCGCCGCCGGCGGCCCCAAGGCGCTGGGCATCATCGGTTTTGATCACACGCTGTTCGGCGAATGGTTGCCGCGCGCGCCGCGGGTGCGTGACCTGATCGGTGTGAGCATCGGCGCGTGGCGCTTTGCCGGCGTTTGTCGCGGCGACATTGCGGACGCGCTGAAGGACTTCGGCGACATCTACGTGGGCCAGACCTATCCACCGCGCCCGTCGCCTGCCATGGTCAGCGAATCAGCGCACACCAACACACGCGGCCTGATCGGCGGCCATGAAGCGAAGGTGCTGTCGCATCCGCACTATCGCCTGCACGTGATCGCCACCCGTGGCCGCGGCCCGCTGAACGGGCAATCCACGCTGCGCACGCCCTCCGCGTTTGTGCTGGCGGGGCTGGTGAATGCCTTTGGCCGCAAGCACCTGCGGCACCTCGCCGACCGCATGTGGTTTCATGATCCGCGCGGCATGCCGGGCTTCATGGGCGATGGCACCTTCGATACCTTCCAGACGTTTACCGCGTCGCTCACCACCGAGAACCTGCATCCCTCGCTGTGGGCCTCGGCAGCGATTCCCACCGTGATGCTGGGTGTGGAGAACATCGCCGGCGCGCCGCCCGGCACGTACTGGGACGGCGGCATCATCGACTATCACCTGCACCTGCCGTATCACCGCGCCGATGGCATCACGCTATACCCGCACTTCACCGACCGCCTCATCCCCGGCTGGCTGGACAAACCCTTCCGTGGCCGCGTGGCGCGTGATGCCTGGCTGGAAAACATGGTGATGATTTCGCCCTCCGCCGCGTATCTGGCCAAGCTGCCGCACGGCAAGCTCCCCGATCGCAGCGACTTCAAGCGCTATGAACACGATTACGAATCACGCCGGCAATACTGGCGCACGGCCATGGCCGAGAGTGCGCGACTGGGCGATGAATTCCTGCAACTGGTGGAGAGCGGCGAGATCGCGGCCCGGCTGCAACCGCTCTAAGGCAGGTCAGGCATCCGCAGGCTGGCGCGACTTGTAGGCGATCATCAGCCCGGAAGCCGCGATCACGCACATCCCCAGAATGCTCAACGGGTCCGGCACGTGGTCGAACACGATCCAGCCCAGCAGCCCCGCCCACAACAGTTGCAGGTAATTGAGCGGCGCCAGCAACGAGGCAGGCGTGTGGCGGAACGCGGCCGTGAACAGAAAGTGCCCCACCCCGCCCAGCGCGCCCATGCTGAGCAGCAGGAACATTTCCAGTGGGGTGGGTGTGGTGCCGGCCCAGAACCAGGGCAGCGCCAACCCGAACACCAGCGAGCCCACCAGCGCCGTGTAGAACAGCAAAACCATGGTGCGCTCGGTGGTGATGAGCATGCGCGACAGCAACTGGTACCACACCAGCGTCACCACCGAGAGCAGGGCATACACCACGCCGCCGGCATCCAGCCCGCCACCCGGATGCGCCACCATCAGCACTCCCGCGAAACCAATGGCCGCCGCCAGCCAGCCCAGCACGCCGATGCGTTCCCCCAACACCGGCCGCGCCAGCAACACCACCACCATCGGCGACAGAAAAATGATCGCGGTGGTCTCCGCCACCGGCATGCGCTGCAGCGCGAGGCCCACCAGCAGCGACCCAAACGCCAGGCAGCCGCCGCGCACCAGCACCAGCGTGGTTCGCGTGGTCTTCACCAACTGCCGCCCCTCGCGCGGCGCCACGAATGCCAACATCAACAACAGGTGCCCGATGTAGCGCGCCGACATGATCAACGGCACGCTGTGGCGCTCCGCCAGATATTTGGTCGTGGTATCCATGCAGGCAAAAAGCAGCAATGCGAGCACGAACAGCAGCAGGCCGCGCAGGGGGTGCGGCGCGACTTCAGCGTTATTGAAAGGCGGCAGGTCAGTCGCCAGGGAAGGATTGTTTTTCACGCGACGGCGTTGGACAAAGCAGGCCGGACCACCGGCACAGCGCCTTGGGACGGATCGCGCAATGTAACAGGAGATACTCTGCGCCGACCACACCGGCTATCCATTACCATGGTCAGTCTGGCATCCAAATCGAGGTCCGCATTTGAAGTGGCTCAAACCGCGTCGTCTCATTGTGTTGCTGGCATTGGTCCTGTTTGGACTGCCATGGGAGTTCTGCATGAACGGGACGGGGTACGGGTTCCCTTTTGCCTGGTTTCACCCGGGGCACGGCGAATGGGGAGAGTTCCCGCTTCACGGCGACATTGATCACGGCGCGGTGATTGACCTACCGAACCTGCTCGCGTCACTCTTCCTGCTCGCGGCTGGTGCATGGGCTGTAATGTTTGCGGAAAAGAAGTTGCGATCACAGTCGCAAGGTGCATAAGACTCGCGGCCGCCAAGACTGCGTGCCCTGATGCGAATCTGCGCCGGACATGCGCGCGACCCTTTGGGCGGGTGCAGCACTCGCGTCAACTTTACGTGCCTCCGCCCCAATACCGGACGTGGACGGAATACGACCATCCGACCGCCCGCCCCTCAAGATTCACCCCAGGGCGCCGATCAATTGATCTGGGTCAGACGGCAAAACACGCTCTCTCCCGACAATCACCGGTAACAACGCAGTCTTGCCGGATGTGAGCAATACTGCGCCTTCCAATGTCCACAGGGCCCGGACATGAGATTTCCGCACGTCCCATCGCACCGGATGTCGACGCCATGGCGCGCCTTGCTGGCGGCCCTTGGCGCGCTGGTCATGCTTGGCGCGGCCCTGCCGGCGATGGCGGCGGCCCCCGGCGCGCCCACCATAACGAGCGGCTTTCCGGAAAAGAACGCCCGGGCGACCATTCTCTTTACCGCGCCGGCATCTGACGGCGGCAAACCGATCAGCAGCTACACCCTCACTGCCAACCCGGGCGGTCTCACGGCGTCCGGACCTGCGAGTCCGATCACGATCGGCGGACTGACTGTTGGCACGCAGTACACCATCACGGTGACTGCCACCAACAGTGACGGCACCAGCGCCCCGTCGTTTGCGTTCACCACCAGGGCACGGCCCTATGCGCCCACGGCCGGCACCATCAACAATCTGGCGGTCTTTATCCGCTTTGCCGATCAGCCCGCGTTCACACAGACCGCCGCCTACTACGACGGCCTGTTCAACAGCGCCGCCAATTCACTGAAGAATTTCTATCTCGAGAATTCGTACAACACCCTGACGGTGAATTCAACGCTGCTGCCCACGCCAAGCGGCAACGCCATCGTTTCCTATCAGGATGCACAGCCCACCGCCTACTACCAGCCCTACAACGCCGCGACCAACCCGATCGGCTACGGCGGGCCGAATCCCTCCTCCACCGTCCGTGAAGCCGCGCTCATCACCAACGCGCTCAATGCCGTCAGCGCGCAGATTCCCGTTGGCCTCAACCTGGATGGCGATGGCGACGGCTTTGTCGATCACATCAGTTTCGAGGTCTATTCCACCAACGCCAATCCGCAGCCGGGTATCTTCTTTTCCCGGTCCACCTTCGACACCACCGGCACCGTCACGCTGAATGGCTTGAAGGTCGGCACCTACACCTGGAACGCCGCCTCACAGGATTTCAACGCGGTTCCGCTCGGCAATACTGAAATCCACGAGATGGGGCATTCGTTCGGTTTCCCCGACCTGCGGCACAACGGCTCGCGCAACCCCGTCGGCAACTACGACTACATGTCCGCATCAACCGCAACGACGCATGCCGGCGCTTACGAGAAGTTCCGCTCGACCAGCTGGATCACCTCAATCCCGGTGATCAGCGCTTACGGTAGCTATACGCTCAACGACCTCACGCAGGCCACCAACAATGCCGTGAAGATTCAGTTGCCCAATTCCAGCGAGTTCCTGATCCTGGAGTACCGCCGATCGATCGGGCAGTTTGAGTCGCACCTGCCCGCCAGTGGCCTGTGCGTGACACGCGTGAACGAGTCGGCAGGCATGTGGGGCAATCTCGGCGGACCGCCGTTTTTTCTTTACTACTTCCGCGCCGACGGCACACCATCCATCGATGGCGCCGGTGCCAACTTCACCTGCCTGAGCGCTGAGACCGGGCGCACACAGCTCAACGACAACTCCAACCCGTACTGCTTCAAGTCGGACGGCAGCCCCTGCGGCATCAGCATCCACAGCGTGGGCTCGGCCGCCGGTGGCTCGATCAGTTTTTCGCTGGGCGACCCGGCGGCAGCAACGGTCAATCGTGTCATCAGCGGCTTCCTGTTCAACGGAGGCAGCCGGGTCATCGGCGCCACCGTCACGCTCTCCGGAGATGCCAGCGCCGTGGCCACCACCGACAGCCTAGGGCGCTACCTGTTTGTGGTGAACAACGGTGGCAACTACACCGTCACCCCTTCGAAGCTCAACCTGAGCTTTACCCCACCCAGCGCTACGTATACCAATCTCAACGCCGATGGGGTGCAGAACTATTCGGCCAGCAACAACCTCAACACCATTTCGGGTACCGTCACTTCCGGCGGGCAACCGCTGGCGGGCGTGGTGATGACTTGCACCGGCGGCAACTTCCCGGCCCCCGTGACCACGGACGCGGCCGGCGCCTACAGCTTCACTGTCTGGGCCGGCAGCGATTACGTGATCCGCCCCACCAAGACAAATTACGCGTTCTCGCCCACCGTCAAGAATCTCACCAATGTCACCACCAACCTGGTGGCGCAGGACTTCACGACCACAACCGCCAACATCACGCTGGCGGGAACGATCACCCTCAACGGCAGCCCGCTGCCCGGCATCAGCGTCAGCGCGCCGGGCGCCACCACCGCGTCGCCCGTCAACACCGACGTGGCCGGGCACTACACCTTCACCGTCAAGATCGGCGACGGCTCGACCTATACCGTCACACCCGCCAGCGCCCTGTATCGCTTTACGCCGGCCAGTGTGTTCTATACCGGCGTGGTGAGTAGCCAGAACGCCAGCTTCACTGCGACCGCACTGGCGACCAGCACGACCACGCTAAACGCCTCGATCAACCCTGCCAACCCGGGGCAAAGCGTGACGTTCACCGCCAGCGTCACCGGCAGCGGCCCGACCGGCAAGGTGCAGTTCAAGGATGGCGGCGTGGCCATCGCTGGCTGCAGCGCGGTGGCACTGGTGGCGGGTTCTGCGGATTGCACCACCAGCTTCGCGTCAGGCGGCACACACATCCTCACCGCCGATTACAGCGGCGATAGCAACAATACCTCCAGCAGCGGCAACCTGGCCGGCGGCGAATTGGTCAGCGCCACACTGGCGGCGGTGTTATCGCGCAAGGCTCACGGACCCGCCGGCATCTTTGAACTGCCGATCAACACATCGCTGGTCGCCCCCGCGATCACAGTGGAACCGCGCATGATCGGCGCGGGGCATTTGATCGTGTTCCAGTTCAGCGCAGCGGTGGGCTCGGCGGGCAATGTCACGATCGCGCCGGCGGGCCGCGCGGTCGCGAGCCTCGCCGGCAATGAAGTGCTGGTGACACTGACCAATGTTCCCGACAACCAGCGTGTGACGGTGACCCTTACGAACATAGCCGGCGCAGCGGATCCGCCGCCGGTGCCTATCGGCTTTTTGGTGGGGGACGTCAATGGACTGCGAACGGTGACTGCAACCGACATCAGCGCGATCAAAGCTAATGTTGGCAATGCGGCCAGTGCGGGCCGCTTTCTGCTGGACCTGCACGCCACTGGCACCATTTCCAGCGCGGATGTCACTGCGGTCAAGGCGCAGGCGGGGAAGGTATTGCCGCCGTAGGTTGCAGCGGAGTCAGCGCAAGGCGTGGGTTACCTTCCCCGGCGCAGGCCGGGGTCCAAGTTTGCCTTCGTGCCCATGCGTAGAAAATTGGCCCCCGCAAAAATCCCTGCATGGATTTTTGGTTCAACAGGCGCGTCCCATGGGACGCGAAACCCCTGCTTCACCCTGCGCCGGGGAAGGGGAAGGATCGCCTTATCTTTTCCATCCGCCTGACTGATAATTGCACCTTGGCCCTTCGCACCCCGTTCGCTCATGAAAACCGTCGTCCTCCAATCCTTCCGCACCCACGGCGTTCCACGCTGGATCACCGCCAGCATGGACAGCGTCCGCGCCTGGGCGGACACGCAGGGCTGGGACTATGCCTTCATGGATGACGCGTTTTTTGCGCTGGCGCCGGAATGGGTGCGCAAGCGCTGCGCCGACAACATTTATGCCGTCACCGACATCTGCCGCCTCGAGTGGGCCAAGGCCAAGCTCGCCGAAGGCTACGAGCGTGTGGTGTGGGCCGATGCTGATGTGCTGGTGTTTGCGCCGCAGGACATGACGCTCGCCGCCGGCACCGGCCACGGCTTCGCGCGCGAACTTTTCCTGCACGTGGATGAACGCGGCCGCACCACCCCCATGCATGGCGTCAACAATGCACTGATGGCGTTTGAACAAGGCGACACCGTGCTCGATGCCTATCTGGAAGAGTGCTACGCGGTGCTGCGCGCGCTACCGCCCGGGCCGGTGCCGCGCACTGTGCTGGGCCCGGCGCTGCTGGTGAAGTTCGCTGGAAAAGTGCAGTTGCGTGCGATCGAGCGCGTGGGCCTGTTCAGTCATGCGGTGATGGAAGGCATCGCCGCCGGGGGCGGGCCGATCACCCAGGAGTACCTCCGCCATTCGCGCACGCCGCCGGCTGGGGCAAACCTGTGCCACTTCCTGCGCAATGCCACGCCGCCCGCCGAACGCCCGGCATTTGATCGCCTGTACGAAAAGGCGGTGGCGAAGCTGATGGAAACCAAGGGTGCGGTACTGGCCGCCAGCGGCGGCTGACCGCCTACGGTGAGGTGGTCAGGAAGGCTTGCACGGCGGCCACCGTGCGCGCCGGGTCCTCCTCATGCGGCACGTGGCCCAGGTCCTCGAACACCCGCAGGCGGCTACCGCTGATGTCCTTGGCAAAGCGTTGCCCGGCTTCCAGCGGAATTAGCCGGTCGCGTCCGCCCCACAAAATCAACGTCGGGGTCTTGATCTGCGGGATGCGCTCGGTGATGGCGTCAATCTCGATTTGTTTGATGCGCTCGCCCAGCGCGCGGCGATTGCCTTCGCGCAGCGTGAGCTCGTAATAACGGTCCACCAGTTCCGGCGTGACGCGCGACGGGTCGCCGTACACATTGCGGGTGCTGTCCTCGACAATACGCTGCGGCAGCATCACCTGCGCCAGCGAACTCACCACCGGCATGCGCACCATGCGAAAGCCGATGGGAATGGAAGCCGGCGCCAAAGGATAGCCGGACGAATCGACCAGGATCAGCTTCTCCACGCGTTCGGGTTTGGCGAGCAACGTCACCATCGCCACCTGCCCGCCGAAGGAATTGCCGGCCAGTATGCAGCGCTGCACGCCGAGCTTGTCGAGGAAGGCATGCATGAAGCGCGTGTAGTGCAGCAGCGTGTAATCGTTGTCGGCGAAGGGGCCGGTGAGGCCAAAGGCCGGCAGGTCCAGGCGGATCACGCGCCGCGTCTTTTTCAGTTCTGCCGCCCAGCCATCCCACGTGTGCAGGCTGGCGGACGTGCCGTGAATAAGCACGATGGGCACCGGGTCATCGCGCACGCCCTCATCCCGCACATGCACCTGCAGGCCGTCCACGTTGATGAACACCGACGGAGGCGGCGCCCAGCGAGGCTTGAGAGACTCCACGCTGCGGTCCGGCGCCCAGAAGGCCACCAGCGCGAGCAAAAGCAGCAACGCGGCCAGCGCGAGAAGCCATGCGAAAACTTTCAGCAACGTGCGCATGTTCAGCCGCCCTGCGTCATGCGTACGCCTTCCAACACCAGCCGCACTGCACCGCTCACCAACAGCGCAACGCCCACCGACATGGCCACCGAGATCAGTGCCTCGCGCCGGCCGATGGTTTTGAGCATCACCGCAAAGGTGGAAATGCAGGGAATGTAGAAGGTGAGGAACAACAGGAAAGTGGAGATCTGCACCCAATCCAGCAGCGTGCCGACTTCAAACGTGCCCA
Organism: uncultured Burkholderiales bacterium; assembly: GCA_964431425.1. Taxonomy (GTDB): domain Bacteria; phylum Pseudomonadota; class Gammaproteobacteria; order Burkholderiales; family Usitatibacteraceae; genus UKL13-2. Next base: position 15,357 of record CAYSKY010000005.1, on the reverse strand, counting down.
GCGCCTGGTAAATCATCAGCAACGATAGTTCCTTGCGCAGCACGCCGAACAGGATGGGCACACCCAGCACCACCGGCAGCCCCAGCCACCAGGTGGTAATGGGCGTGAAAGCGGTGTTGATGATGGTATCGGCGCCGATGTGGTGCAGCAGCGCCAGCACTACGCTGCCGCCCACCAGCAACGGTGTGACGATGGTGATGATGTCCTCGGTGCGCGCCCAGGTTTCCTTGAGCATGCGCTTCGGGTCGGGCATGGCGTAGGGCGGGATTTCCTGCACCTGCCCTGGACCAAACTCGCGCCGGTTGCGCGAAAGCAATTTCCCCATGACCGCCACCACAACAATGGTCAGTGCAAAGATGGCGAACACGCCCTCCGCGCCCAGATATTTGCCCGCCAGTGCGAGGATGATGGCCGAGCGCGCCGAGCAGGGCACGAAGGTGATGAGCACCGAGGCGATGATGCGCTCGCGCCCGCTGGTGACCTTGGCCGCCGAGGCCAGCGCCGGCACATTGCAGCCCAGCCCCGTAAGGAACGGCACCGCCACACCGCCGTGCAAACCAATCTGGTGAAAGCCGCGATCGACCACAAACGCAATGCGCTGCATGACACCGGCTTCCTCCAGCGCCACCAGCAGCAACACCAGCGGCAGCATGTAGGGCAACGCGATGCCGATGAGGCCGATAAGGCCGTCCGCCACCGCGCGTCCGACTACGCCAGACAGCGAGGTGGGTTCCCAGGCCGACACCGCTTCGGCCAGGCGCGCCGAGGTCATGGAATCAATCCACGTGCTGACTTCAAACACCATGAACAGCACGATGGCAAACACCGCGAGGCTGCCGATCAGGCCCCACTGTGGATGCAGGAACAATTCATCCAGCCAGTAGCGCCAGCCGCGTCCCTCGTGGGGTGCGCCCATGCGCGAGCTGGCTTCGAAAAGTGTCGCGGCGCGATGGTGCTGGTCGGCGTGCAGTTCATCAGCCAGCGGGCGCGGCAGGCGTTTTCCGGCCGCTTCCCGCAGCGATTCCAGTTGCGGCGCCAGTTGCGGGAAATGCTGCTGCAACTCGCCAAAGAAATACGGGTCGCCGGTGGCCACCTGATTCAGCAGGAAGGTATGCGGCACACGAAACGCCGCGTCGATGTCGGGCTTGTCCAGCGCTTTGCTCAGCTCGGCCAGCGCGGTGCGGATGTGTTCGGCCGGCAATTGCGGCAGCGGCATGGCGGCATCGCGCACGCTGTTAACCGCCGTACGAAACAGTTCCGAAATGCCCTGCCCCATCAGCGCCACGGTCGGCACCACCGGGATGCCCAGCAGCTTTTCCAGCGCCTTGACGTTGATGTGCAGGCCCTTCTGCCATGCCTCGTCCATCATATTGAGCGCGATCACCATCGGCCGGCCCAGCTGCACCAGTTCCAGCGTCAGTTCCAGGTGGCTTTCGAGACGCGTGGCATCGACCACCTGCACGATCAGGTCCGGCGGCGAAAACGGCGCGGGCGGGCCATCGGGTTCATGCAGCGAGATCGGCGGGCGCTCGTCGCCCCACAGCAGGTACTTCAGTGCGGGCAGGTCGTCATTGTCAATGTGATGCAGCGAGGCGATGCTGGGCAGGTCGATCACGCTGGCTTCATCAAGGCCTATTTGCACTGTGCATTCGCCATACGCACGCGCGGTGCCGGCAAGCTTTGCGGTGTGCGGCGCGGTGCTCGAAACCGCCTTGAAAAAGGTGCTTTTGCCGGCATTGGGCATGCCCACCAGTGCGAAGCGCAGGCGTTTGTTGCCGCGGTATAGCGGCATGCGCAGCGGCACGGTGGCGGTGGAAACGGGCTTGGGTGGGGGACTGGTTGAGGCCATTCAGGGCTGGGACCGGCCGGGATTGCGCTGGCCCTTAATGAGAATAGGTTGCATTACGGAAGTATTCTCCACCCTTTTCCCGCCCAGCGCCAGAAGGCCAAACTCCAGCATTGGCGCGGCGTTCCTGGCATTTTTGTCCCGGAAACCGCGCCAATGCTGGAGTTTTCAGATGTAATCCGAATGTTAGGCCTCAGCCTGCAGCAGGGCCGCCTGCCGGTACCCGTCCTTGCGGCTGCGCTTCAGCTCCGCCGCAAAGGCCGGAAAATCCAGGCCGTAACGCGCATGCATGCCTTTGGCCTGGCTTTCAATCCAGCGCCAGCGCGGTTCAAAGGCGGCGTCGCGAAACGCAAACACCAGATAGTTGCCGTCGCGCACGATGGGCATGACGATCAGGTTGCCGTCGAACACCTCGGCGATGAGGTCCAGGTGGCCGGCGCGGGTGCGCTTGGGCCCCACCATGTTGGCCACCATCACGCCCTGTGTCGACAAGGCATCGCGCACATCCAGATAGAACTCGCGGGTGGATACCGTCACCGCAAAGCCGTCGCGATCAAAGGCATCCATCACGATCACGTCCTGCGGCACGCCGCATTCGCGCAGGTAGGCGGCGCCGTCGCCGTGCAGCACCTGCAGGCGTTCACCATCCGGCGGCACCATGAACTGTTCGCGAAACGCCAGCACATGGGCGTTGATTTCCACCGAGGTGAGATGCGCGGATGGCAGGTGATGGTGGCAAAACTTCAGCAGTGATCCGCCGCCGAGCCCCAGCATCAGGATGCGTTGCGGCGCATGCACGAACATCAAAAAGCTCATCATCCGCTGCGAATACGCAAACTGCAGCGCACGCGGCGCGCTGATGCGCATCTCGCTCTGTGTGAGTGCCCGAGTGAAATACAACGAGCGCACGCCGTCCACTTCAATCAGATACGGCTTGTCGTAGGTTTCATCGAGGATGCGTGCGACCACGGCCCGGTGGTCGCAGTCATCGGGCTCCAGTAGCCGCAGCACGCCGCCCTCGTCGGGGAAGGGATTGGGCAGTTCCAGCATCAGCGGCACATCTAATATTCGCGTCCGTCTGCCTTGAGGATGACGGCGCCATTGGAGTTGCGGGTGGCGTCGAGGCCCACGTCCTGGAAGCCGACACCCGAACCGTCATCAATATAAAGCCGCATGTTTTCAAATTTCCAGCGCATGGCGCTGCGATTGCTCGATTGCCCGGCCACGGTGCCGCCGTAACCGGAACTGTAGGTTTCGGCGCCGCCGTTGATGGTCATGATGCCGTTGCCACCGAACACCACGCGGCGCGTGGTGGAAGTGCCGCTGACCTTGTTGTACGTAAACGAACACCAGGCGGTGCTGGTCAGCAGTTGCCGCGCTTGCACATCCTGTGCACCACCGCCGACGGCGGGGGGTGGTGCTGCGTTGAGTTTGCCCGCCACGGGCGGCGCAGCGGACGGGGACCGGCCCGCAACAGGCGCAGGCACCTTGCCGGCGGCGGCGATGCGTTTCCAGTTGATTTGGACTGCGCCCATCTGCAGCACCAGCCGGTCGCCCTGCAGCGCATAAAACATCACGTCGGTGCCGACACGCAGCTGGTTGCCGCGCGCAGCCCAGTTGGTTTCCTGCCCCGAGAGCGCGGCGCTGCCATCGGCACGCAGTTCCAGAATATCGCCGCCCTGAACGTCCATCTGGAAACGCCCGACCAGTTCCCGCATCACCTGCGCGTGACCCGGCGCGGACAAACAAAGCAGCAGGGTCAACAACGTCAACAGCCGTTTACTCATGGTGGCCTCCAGGCCGGCGAAGTGAATGGGGTTCAGCGTGGCGCTGTCTCACGCAAGGCGTCGGCGATGAGCTTGCGCAGTTGCGCTTCGCCGAAGTCCGGCATGCCGCGGCCGTTGACGAAGTACTCCGGCGTGGCCTTGACCTCCAGCGTGCGCGCATCCTCAATGTCCTGCGCAATGGCTTTGGCAATCTCCCGTGACTGCATCTCGGCGCGCACCTGGTTGAGATCCATGCCCAGTCCCTCCCACTGCTTCCAGATGAGATCAACCTGCGCGGTGTGATTGGGTGCCCAGGCTTCCTGCGAGGCCAGCAGCGCTTCAAGCGCCTGCCAGAATTTGCCCTGTTTGCGCGTCGCTTCCAGCGCGGCCACCACCTTGTCGGAACCCTGATGGAACGGCGCATAACGCAGGATCAGGCGGATGCGCCCGGGGTTGGCGGCCATGATCTGCTTGACCAGCGGGTAGAACGCCGCGCAGGTGCCGCAGGCGGGGTCGATAAACTCGACGATCACTACCGGCGCCTCCAGTTTGCCGATCATTGGCGACTGGAGGCGGCCGAGTGCCGCGGCTTTGGCCTCGGACAGTTGCCCACCGGCCTTGCTTTCCTTATCGGCGATGTACATGACTGAACCGATCAGGAAAGCAACGACCATCAGGACCAGGGCGATGATGAAGATTGTGGATTTTTTCATGGGGATTTCCGGAACGCGGCCAACAGCAGCAGCACAATGATGGTTGAAAAAGCGGCGATGGACAGCAGCGGGATGGTGACGAAACCGAACCACTCGATGACCTTGTCGGTACATGGCACGCCCTGCGTGCAGGGGCGGATACTCTCGGGAATCACGCCCGCAATCAGCAACTGGTGAAAAGCCGCCACCAGCCAGCCGATGACCGCGAGCGGCAGCGCGTAGCGCACCACACGGCGGTCCAGCGGGAACAGGCCCACGCCGAGGATGACGGCCAGCGGGAACATGCCGATGCGCTGGTACCAGCACAGCACACAGGCGGGCACATGCATGACCTCGCCGAGAAACAAGGCGCCCAGTGTGGAGGCAGCCGCCACCAGCCAGGCAATGAAGATCAGGGTCCACGCGCCCTGCTCGGCGCGGGTGGGGGTCGGGGAATCAGTGGATGTCATGACGCAAGCAACACTATAACCAGCCTGCCTCATCGGTGCCTATTCGTGCCGGCTGGCGCAAAACCGGCCGCCGCGAAGGGCCCGCCGGTCCGGTTGCCGGGAAGGGTTCATACTGCAGTCGACTCCAAAACAAAAAAGGTAGCCGCATGAATCCCGCCAAGATCGCCGCACTGCTCGAAACCCTGCAGGCTGCCTGCAGCCGGCAGTTCCGCTTCAATCCCCGCCGCGTGGCAGCGGGCATGCGCTACAACGGCAGCGAAGGCACGGGTGCCAACCTCGTGCACGTGTTTCGCGATACCCACACGCATTCACAGATCGAACTGAAACTCACCATGGCCACGCTGCGCGAGCGGCACGGCGAAAAGCCGCATTGGACTGAAGCCGAAAAGGCCCACTACCGGCAATCCGACGCCGAGATCGATGCCGAAATCGCCGAAAAGAAGGCGGCGCTGGAATACACGCGGCAATGCGCGCTGTACCGCACCCATCGCGAGACACTGTTGTCGCACTACAAGGGCTGGCCGGGATATGTCGCCGAGGGCCCGTCGGCCAAGGAATTTGCGCGCACCCTCGTCAACACGCTGCTGGCTGCGCAGGATACGCAGTTGCGCGACTTCGCCGCGCACATGAAGACCGACGAGCCCGAAGCGCTGGCGCACCTGCTGCTGTCGCCCTGCCATCTGGAAGTCGAAGAACTGCATCGCCCGGCGGGCTGAAACAAAACGGGCCGGTCTTTCGACCAGCCCGCCTTGTTCTTTTACCGGCACGCGGCCGGTACAACGCCACGCGTCAGGAAATCTGCTGGATACCAGCCAGCATCCAGCCTTCCTTATCCTTGACGCGCTTCTGGATGTTCCACACTTCGGCGAATGCCTCGGCGGGCGCCGTCGGTGAATCCTTGATCGTGCCGGAGAATTTCACGCTGGCGAGGTGATCAGCGCCAATAACTTCCAGGCCCAGCAGTTCCGCGTCCAGCGTGACCACATCGGTCAGGTTGGCCGCCGCACCGCGTTCCTGCAACTGCAGTTTCAGTTCGCCAAACATCTCAGGCGTGGTGAACTCGCGCAGGTCGGTGCTGTCGCCCTTGTCCCACGCGGCCTGCAGGCGGATGAAGTAGGTCTTGGCGCTGCGCAGGAAAGCCGGCACGTCGAAATCCGGCGTCACGCCGAACGGGCCGCTGGTTACGGAAGCCGCCGGTGCAGCTGTCTGCACGCCCGCCGCCGGACGCGGCTCGATGGCCGAACCAATTTCGGGCACCTGGAACGGCATGGAACCGCTGCGCTGGGCCGGGGCATTCATGCCGCCGAAACGATCAGGCTCGCCGGCAGAACCCCCTGCCGGTGCACCGGCGTAGGCCGGCTCAAACGCAGAGCCACCGGCATTGCCCGCGGGCTTGCGGAAGAACAGGCGGTAAACCAGGTAGATCGCGCCACCTATCAGCACGAACGTGAGCAGCGTGCTGAGGATGCCGGCCATTGCGCCGCCAATCCCGAGGCTGGAGAACAGCGCGCCCAGCCCCAGACCGAGCAACGCGCCGCCAAGAATGCCTTTCCAGGGCGATGCGGGCTTGGGTGGCACAGCGGCCTGCGGTGCCGCGGCAGGCGCAGCAGGCGCGGCGGCAGGGGCTGCCGGCGCCTTGGCGGCATCCGGGGCAGCCGGCGGGGTGGCCTGCTTTTGTACGCTTTGCGATTGCTTGCCGGCCGAGCGGCCGCCGCCGAGGCGGCGTGACTGGGCGTCTGCATCCAGCGCGAAGGCCAGTGCGGCGAACAACATCAGGGCGGGAATGACTTTGTTCATGTTTTTCCTCAATGAGCGGTGCGCAAGTGTAACGAAACTTCCCGTGCATCGGCGGTGATTTCGTCGCATTTCATGTTGCCTTCCGACCGGGCTTACATGGGGACGGTCGCCCGCACTGCAAGCCCCACCGCGACATCCGGCAGCGCAGGGCAGCCACGACGCTTTTGCAGTGCACCATCCGGGTGCCAGGCCCATCCAAAAAATGGATGAAGTGAATCCAAACATACGATTGGAGATTACGTTTTGGCGGCCGTATCTTGAGTCATGTGCAGTGCAGCAAAAACTGCCAACCGCCGCAAGCCGCGCCAACCGCGCCACCGCGGAATCCACTTCCACACAATGGGGGCTACCATGAACACCAACCAAACCGAATACCTGGCACTCGAAGAACTGATCCGCCGCGCCCGCGCCGAACGCAGCGCTGCACTGGGCGAAATGATCGCCGACGGCATCGTCGCCACCTGGCGTGGCATCCAGCGCGCATCGGCCTTTGTGAAGCACGCCGCCGAGAACGTCGGCCCGGCGCATCGCAACCAGCACGCACACTGATCCGGACTTTCCACCCGCGTCCTGCGCGGCAGCCCCTGGCCGCCGCACACGAACACTGAGAGGCCAGACTTGTGACCAAGCAAACCATGATTGCCGTACCCTGCCCCGGCGTGCCGGGACCCAACGGTGAACCCAGGACGACCTACCGGTTTGTCCTGGTGTCCGGGTGTACCGCCGGCACAGCAGACCAGCTGCCGGCGAGCCGCGCGGACGCGACCGTGCCCGGCACAGGCCCGGCTGACGCCAAGCCGTAGTCGCCGTCCACTGAGCAGGACTGGCCGCGCATTGCGCGGCCCCTTCAAACCAGGAATGCCCGCCTGGTGAAGCCCGCGCCGTCACAAACTGGCACACCCGAAGTTTGCCCGCGCCAATGCGCGCACCGTAAACTTCCGGCCTCGCTTCGCAGCCCGCGAAGCCCTGCCGGCCGCACCGCGTGCGTCCGCCTCGCACAAGGAATCCCATGTCATTGCACCGACTCTCCGTGGCCGCCGCGACCCTGGCGGCCGCCGTTATTGCCGCCTGCCTCTCCGCACCCGCCGGGGCCGCTGACAAAACCCCGGTACCTGCCGCCAAGCCCGCTGCCGACCTGCTGCCCTTCAAGGCTGTAGAGAAAACGCTGGCCAACGGCCTCAAGGTCATCGTGGTGCCCACCGGCTTCCCGAACCTGGTCACGCTGCAGATTCCGGTGCAGACCGGTTCGCGCAATGAAGTCGAGCCCGGCAAATCCGGCTTTGCCCATTTCTTCGAACACATGATGTTCCGCGGCACCAAGGCCTGGCCGCAGGACAAATACCAGGCCGTGGTGAAGAAGATCGGGGCGCGCCAGAACGCGTACACCACCGACGACTACACCAACTACCACACCACCTTCGCCAAAGAAGACCTGGAAACCATGCTGAAGCTGGAGGCCGACCGCTTCCAGCATCTGTCGTACAGCGAAGACGTGTTCAAGACCGAATCGCGCGCCGTGCTCGGCGAATACAACAAGAACAGCGCCAACCCGGTCAGCAAGCTGTTCGAAGTCACGCGCGACACCGCCTTCGACCGCCACACCTACAAGCACACCACGATGGGCTTCCTCAAGGACATCGAGGACATGCCCAACCAATACCAGTACTCGCTGCAGTTCTTTGAACGGTGGTACCGCCCCGAATACACCACCGTCATCGTCGCCGGCGATGTCGATCCGAAAATCGTGATGCCGATGGTGGAGAAATACTGGGGCATGTGGAAGCGCGGTTCTTACAAGGTGGCGGTGCCCGCCGAGCCTGCCCCCACCGGCCCGCGCAACGCGCATGTGCCCTGGAGCAGCCCCACGTTGCCGTGGGTGGCGGTGTCGTTTCGCAGCGCGCCGTTCTCCACCACGCAAAAGGACTACGCCGCCATCAGCACCGCGCTGGCGCTGGCGTTCGGCCCGACGTCGGACCTGAACAAGCGCCTGGTACAGGTGGAACAGAAAGTGGACGGGCTCAACGCATTCGCGCCCGGCTCGGCAGACCCCGGCCTCGCGGTGATTGCGGCGCGCATCAAGAAGCAGGCCGACGCAATCTATGTGCGCGACGAATTGTTGAAAACCATGGCGCGGATGCGCGCCGAACCGGTCTCCGCATCGCTTCTGGCCGACGCAAAGGCCGCCGGCAAGTTCGGCCTGATCCGCAGCCTGGACAATACCGACAGCATCGGCGGCACGTTGGCCCGCTTTGTGCGCTACGAGCGGTCATTCGGCACCATCAACGACTATTACCGAACCATCGACTCGCTGACTCCGGCCGACCTGCAGGCAGCCGCGCAGAAGTATCTGACCGATGAAAACCTGGTGCTGACCACGCTGTCGAAAGACCCGATGCCGGCGGACATCAAGACACTGCCGAAACTCGCGTCGCTGGCGCCGGTTGCCGCCGTCGCAAAAATCGACACCATGGTGCAAAAAACCGCGCTGCCGCAGATCACGTTCAAGCTGCTGTTCAGTGCAGGCTCCGCGCATGACCCGAAAGGCAAGGAGGGGCTCGCCGCCCTCACAGCGGCAATGATTGCGCGCGGTGGCTCGGCGGATCGCAAGTTTGACGAGATCACCAAGGCGTTGTTTCCGCTGGCCGGCAGCTTCGGCAGCCAGGTTGACAAGGAGATGACCACCTTCACCGGCTCAATCCATCGCGACAGCTGGAACACCTACACCGAGGTGGCATTGCCCATGCTGCTCGCGCCCGGCTTTCGCGAAGAAGACTTCCGCCGCCTGAAAGATGCACAGAAGAACGCGCTGGTGCTGGATCTCAAAGGCAACAACGAGGAAGAGTTCGGCAAGGAGCGCCTGCAATCCAACGTATTCGCGGGCACGCCCTACGCACACCCGGTGCTGGGAAGCGTGAAGTCGATCGAAGCCATCACGCTTGAGGACGTGCGGGATTTCTGGAAAAAAGCTTACACCCAAGGCGCGCTGAAGCTGGGCGTCGCGGGCGATGCCTCGGACGACAAGGTCGCGATGCTCAAGCGAGAACTGGGCAAGCTGCCAGCCGGCGCAGGCCTGGCGGCGATCACACGCACTGTTGGCAGGAAACCGTCTGGCATCGAGGTGGAAATCGTTGAAAAGGAGACGCGTGCCACCGCGATTTCATTCGGCTTTCCGATCGAGGTGAATCGTACACATCCGGACTATGCCGCGCTGTGGCTGGCCAAGACCTGGCTTGGCGAACATCGTGAATCCAGCGGCCGCCTGTACCTGCGCATTCGTGATGTGCGCGGCATGAACTACGGCGATTACGCCTATATCGAAGCCTTCCCGCGCGGCATGTTCCAGTTCTTCCCGGATCCGAATCTGGGGCGCAAGGCGCAGTTGTTTGAAGTGTGGATCCGGCCGGTGGCGCCTGAGAACGCGCACATGGCGTTGCGTATCGCCGTCACCGAACTGGGCAACATGATCGACAAGGGCCTGAGCGAAGAGGACTTCAGTTCGACGCGCGACTACCTGATGAAGAATGTGTTCCTCGCGACTTCCACGCAGAACCAGCAACTCGGCTATGCACTCGATTCGCAGTGGTACGGCCTGCCCGAGTACACCAAGATGATGCGCGACGCGCTCTCGAAACTGACCGCGGCCGAGGTGAATCGCGCCATCCGCCAGCACCTGAGCGCAAAGAACCTGTCCGTGGTCATCATCACCAGGGACGGCGCCGGCCTGAAAGAGAAGCTGGTGGCCGATGCCTTCTCACCGGTGAAATATGACGCCAAGCCTTCGAAAGAACTGGCCGACGAGGACCAGGTGATCGGTAACCTCAAGCTGGGCATCAAGGCGGACGCGGTCCGCATTATTTCGGCCGACAAGGTATTTGCCGAGTAGCCGGCCCCCACATGAAAAACGCCTCCCGCCGGTGACGGCGGGAGGCGTTTTTGTTTCCGCGTGGTGCGGTCGCGCGGATTAGCTGCGCGGCGCCGGCTGCGGGGCCGGGCGCGGCACTACGATGACCGTGTCGCCACCGGTTTTGCCGCGATCGCCTTTTGCACCTGCGTCACCGGTGGTGCCGGTTGCGCCGGTGTTGCCTGTATTGCCGGTATTGCCGGTGGCACCGGTGTCCCCCGTGGCGCCAGTCGAACCGGTGGAACCGGTCGCGCCAGTCGGTCCGGGCGGGCCGGGAACCGGCGCCGGGGCGGGAACATTGACGACGGTGGGTGCCGGCGTGGTGGTCTGGCGGTCACAGGCGCTGAGTGCAATGGCGACCACGGCCGCCGATAGCAGGATGGCTGATTTCATTTGGATTCCTTTGAGTGTGCGAACGACCGCCGGGCCGGGATCGGCAGGGGCGGCGAATGGATCACGCGGCTATCGTGGCCCAGGATGCACAAAATCTCTGTACGCTCGCGCACCCTGGCGTTTGGTGCGCGGCCGGCAGCCTGTGCCGTGCTACTTCGCCGGCGATGCCTCGCGCAGCATCCACCCGGCATCCACCGGATAGGGTGCATCGTGCCGCAAACGGCCGCTGTCACGGTCGGTGCGGATGAACTGCCACAAGCGCCCGTTGGCATCCTTTTCCTCGGCCAGCACCTGCGCATCCACGCCGGAGATGTACTTGCACAGCGCATTGCCGAACACGGCGTGTTCCATCATGTTGCTGGGTCCCTCGGCGTAGCGGTCGTCGATGGCGGGTGAACTGCGCAGCGTGAACGCGGCGGTCTTGAAAGATTTCGGGGCGACGGCTGAACGCGGCAGTTGGGTGGCGTTGGTGATCTTGACCGACAGCTTGTTGCGCGGGTTTTGGGCGGTGCCATGGAAATACTCATCGAAAGGATCCGAACAGCAGCCGCGCGCCACGGCGCTGGCCAGCGGTTCCCGGCCCGGCTGAAGGCGCAGCAGTTGCCAGCGGGCAGGCAGATCCCATCGAACCTCCAGCCCGGCCTTGGTACCGAACCAGATCACGGTGAGGTCGCCCTCGGTACATCTGGCAGGGCCGCTGTAAATCACATCCGGCTGGCCGTCCGCATCCAGGTCCACTTCGCGGAACACGCCGGCGGGCTTGCCGGCGGGGAGCACCTGCTCGACAAAGCTGCAGCCCTCGATATCCAGATTCTTTCGCGCCGGCGAAACGCGCCAGGCCCGCAGCATTTCCGCACGCAGGGCGGCGACGCGTTCGGGCTTGAGTGCCGGCAATTCTGTGTAGGCGCGCCACGCCTTCACTTCGGGCAAGAGCAAGTCGGCAATGCCCGGTTCCCGGGCGGTGGTATCGGCAGCCATGGCCGGCCCGGATAGCAGCGCGGCAATGGCGAAGCGGGTCAGGAAGCGAAGCGAGGATGTCATGTTGGCGGCAACCTTGGAGGGCAAAGAAGTTGTTGGCTCGGCCGTTCCCCGGCCAACGTCATGTGGCAGCGGTCGCAGCAGGCACACGCCGCCGCAACAGCAACCACAGCGTGGCCGCGCCAGACACCACCAGCACCGGCATGGCCACGTAATTGAGAATGGCCCAGCCGTTGGCCTTGAGCAACAGCCCTGACGCAAATGACGATGTGGCCGTGGTGCAAAACACCAGCAGGTCATGCAGGCCCTGGGCCCGCGCTTTTTCAGCCGGCCGGTAGCTTTCGGTCAGCAGCGTCGAGCCACCGACGAACATGAAATTCCAGCCCAGCCCCAGCAACACCAGCGACCACCAGAAGTGCGCCACGCTCACGCCGGACAGCGACACGGCGAGACAGACACCCATGATCGCGACACCGGTCAGCATGACATTGAGAACGCCGAAGCGCTTGATAAGGTTGCCGGTGAAAAACGAGGGCGCAAACATGGCGATCACGTGCGCCGAAATGACGTTGGCGGCATCCGAATAGGGATGACCGCAAAGCCCCATGGCCAGCGGTGTGGCCGTCATGAGCAGGTTCATCACGCCGTAACCGAAGGCGCTGGAAACGGTCGCCACTACAAAGATGGGTTGCGCGGCAATCTCGCGCAGTGGGCGGGGTGACGCATCGCCTGCACCGGCCTTGGGCGTAGGGATACGCAGGCCGCTCAGCAAAACAGCGGTGAAAATGCAAAACACCATGAGCGAGGCATAGGACGCCAGAAACTCGGTCGGAGCGAGGTGCCGCGTCCACTTCGACAACGCCGGCCCGATGATGCCACCAACCAGGCCGCCCGCCACCACCAGCGAGATGGCATTGGCCTTGTAGTCCGGCCCGGCGGCATCGGCGGCGGCGAAGCGATAGAACTGGCCGAAGGCGCCGTAGATGCCCAGCACAAACGTGCCCAGGCACAGCAGCGCCATGCTTTGCAGATACACCCCCAGCGTAGCGATGGCACCGCCGACGAAGCCGCCGCCGGTGCCGGCCAGAAAGCCGGCACGGCGGCCGATGCGCTGCATAAGATTGGACGCCGGCATGGCAAACAGCGCAGAGCCGATGATCTGCGTGGTCACCGGCAGGGTGGCGAAGGATTTGTCTGCCGCAAGCTGATAGCCTACCAGGCCGTTGAGGGCGATCAGCGTGACATTATTGGTGAACAGCAGCGCCTGCGCCGATGACAGCAGCGTGATGTTACGGGTCTGGTGGGGAGCGTGACTCAAGGGCGACTGCCGGCGGAAACCAGCCGGCATCATAGCCCACCGCAGGGCGGGCATTACCGCATCGGGATGGAAGGAGCCTTCAGCGGCGCGCGCGACGGTTTTCCGCCACCACCGGGCGCGGCAGGTTGTTGCCTTCGATGGCCACCGAACAGGCCGGCTTGCGCCCGCACATCACCAGCGTTACCAGGCGTTGCATCGAGGCAAGGTCGTAGGGGATGCCGTGCAGCGGGACGCCCACCGGCCCGTCGAGGCTGGTGGGATCGTTGCGAATCGCCCGAACCAGCGGCGGAAAATGGCGATCGAGGGGCGAACTGGCTTCACCGGGTGCCACCGGCATGGCGAGCACGCAGTAGACGACGGTTGCGCCGTCGTACCAGCAGTTCCAGGTGGTCGATTCCGGCAGCGGCACCGGCTGGGCTGCGGCACCGCCGGCGAGTCCGGTACAGAAAAGCACAAGGGCGAACAGTCCACGCATTGCATCCTCCCGACTGGCGCGTCGCAGGCACAGGGTGGCTGGCATGGAACCAGCCTGCCGACATCGGCGCGCTGTGTGTTCATCGGAAGAAAGACAGTGAGGCTGAAGAGAGCGGCGCAAAAAAAAACCTTGCGGCGGGCGTGCGGCGCAAGGTATCCAGCCCACAAACCCCAGCATGGGCGCGGCCTCCAGGCCAAAAATGCCCTGGAAGCCGCGCCCACGCTGGGTTTACATGTTTGGGGCCGCTACAACGATATGGCAGCCGGGTAACTACTTCGCGTCGTTCAGCGGGCCGCTCATTTTTACGATGCGGGTCAGCAGCCCGTCCTTGCAGACATGGCAGCAATACTCACAAGGGCGCACCCCGCGTTCGCCGGTGCCGTACTGCACCTTGCCGGTGTGGGTGGTGCGCTGGCCACTCGCACCCTGGATCTCGCCCGATTGGCTTTGAACGGTCATCCAGGCCCCCCAGCAGATCTGCTCCCCCTCTTCGCAGCTCAGCTTCATCTGCTGCACGGCCGGGTCGGGGCGGATCACATACGACTTGGTCTTGGAGGGCCACTCCTGGCGCGAATCACCGCGCGAAAAGAATTTCAGGCTGAGCTGGCGCTCGGTATCGTTGATGAGCTGGAAGGTCATGTCAGCGGCGTGGCCGGGCATGTGCCAGGCGCACCCGATGAGGACGATGGCGGCGGCCAGCAGGCCGTGGAGTCGATTCATTTGAGCCTCGAAAAAGTCTGAACAAGAGCCTTGAATGTTACTTGATCAAACGGACTGCCGACGATACTGCAACATCGGTAACACGCGTTTGCGAACGTTGTCGTACCATGCCGTTTTCAATTGCACGGGGAGGCCCCATGGCGATGCAACCCGGAAGTTTTGTGTGGATCGAATTGATGACCCGCGACAGCAAGGCCGCGGCGGATTTTTACAAGCAGGTAGTAGGCTGGAACATGGTGGATGCCGGCATGACGCCTCCCTATACCCTGCTGATGTCGGGCGAGGCCATGGTGGGCGGCCTGATGGAGCTGCCGGCTGAACTGGCCGCCGCGGGCACACCACCCTGCTGGACTGGCTATGTTGGCGTGGATGATGTGGATGCCATGGCATCGCGGGTGCAGGCCGCGAGTGGCAGCGTGTGCCGCGCTCCCGAGGACATCCCCGGGGTGGGACGTTTCTCGGTGGTGGCGGACCCGCACGGCGCGGTCTTCATTCTTTTCCGCGGCAACGGCGAGCCACCCGCGTCCACACCGGCCGCCAATGCGCCCGGCAGTGTGGGTTGGCACGAGCTTCATGCCGGTGATGGTGCGAAGGCATTCGAATTCTATTCAGGCCTGTTCGGCTGGACCAAGACCGAAGCCATCGATATGGGCCCGATGGGGACCTACCAGACCTTCGCCACGGGTGGCAACAATGCAGTGGGCGGCATGATGACCAAAATGCCGGACACGCCCGGCCCGTTCTGGCTGTATTACTTCAATGTAGACGGAATCGACGCCGCCATTGAGCGCGCCACCAGCGCCGGCGGCAAAGTGCTGATGGGACCGCACCAGGTACCCGGAGGGCAGTGGATCGTGCAGTGCATCGATCCTCAGGGGGCGATGTTTGCACTGTTGTCGACCCGGCGCTGACGGTGGGCGTATCCACAGCCGATGAAGGTGGCACCACGGTCATCGCGGATACCACGCGCTGGCTGGAGCGCGCCGTCATCGGTCTCAACC
>CAYSKY010000004.1:14655-25268 GCA_964431425.1 uncultured Burkholderiales bacterium | reverse complement strand
GCCCCCATACGGACCATAAGTACATTGCCACCCGGTTGTACGACGACCGAAAATGGCAGCAGTCCCAAACGATTTCCGAGTCGCTTCGAAAGCTCGATCGCTCCTCCCTCATCGGCAAACGTTGGGTAGTCAATGGGAAAATCTCTTGAGAACTTAGTGACATTTAAAGAAGAATCGGCGGCGATACCGACAATTTGGACACCACCAGGGCCAAAACGTTGCTGAATATTGTTCAAGACAGGGATTTCTTCCTTGCAAGGAGCGCACCAAGTTGCCCAAAAATTCAGGATCAATAGTTTGTCTGCCCAACGCCCAAGCGACACCGGCGTTCCGTCAGCGCCAATAAATTTTGTCGAGTAGATCGCTCCTGGACTTGCGCTGCCTAAGGTCACTTCTGCAATCCGGGCAACTTCAGAATCGCGGGCGTCAATCCAAAATGCCAGGGCCGCCAGCAGCGCCAGCAGGCTGGCGCCGGCGAACGCAATGTATTTCAGCATTGGCCCTTGGCCCATTCAGAATAGATCATCCCGTGAGGCTGGCTAGCGCTTCTTGGCCAGGGTGCTAGTAAGACTAGATGGTACGGCACCCGAATGGCTGAACCCCAACTCGGAAACTGACATTTTTGGTATGCGATCACCCGCCGCAAAAGTAATTGTCTGCCGCTGCGGCGGGTAACAGATCCCTGCATCGGCGCAGCCCTGCGAGATCACCGCCAATTCCACCTCACCCCCTTTGACAGATCCTGCCAACAAGTTTGCGGGCACTAGTAAGCGCACACTGTCTCTATAAACCGTGACCTTTCCGAAAGTCGGGTCCTGCAGCACCTTTCCCGTTGGCCACTTCAGCACAGTTCTGGCGATTTCCTTTCCGCCCTGGGTAAGCTTAAAACGGTCGCGATACAGGTAATGGCCGTTTGCGATCATAAAACTCAGCTGAATATCACCGTTTTCTTCCCTGGCAGCCGCCAGCCTGAAAGCCTGCTCCGGCTCCAGCGGCGCCAAATCCGGCGCTGCTCCACCTGCCGCCACCCTTGTGGCCAGGAGACCAAGGAATAAGCACATCAGCCGACGCTTACTGCAGTTCATCCAATATCCAATTCAAGTAAGGAACCGACACCCTGGCTGCCGGAATCGCCACGATCTCCGGAACCTCGTAGGGGTGGAGACGTCGAACCAGTACTTCCAGTTCCCCAAATCGGTCTGCGCGCGACTTGATGATCAAGGTCAGTTCGAGTGCGCTCTCCATGGACCCTTTCCAGAGGTAAATCGAACGTCCGGGGGGCAGGATGTGCGCGCAAGCCGCGAGGCGCTGTTGCACCAAAGCCTCACTCAGCTTTACAGCGATTTGTTCATCCGGTACTGTGACAAAAACGACGATCGCTTCCGATTCAATCGGCACAGTGGCACCGTCATCGAGAGGAAATGGTAGTGATCAAGCTGTTCATCTTAGGCATTGTAATGGGCTTCCCTCTGTTGGAGGGCGCGCTCCTGTTCAAGCTGGCCTCCGGGCCGGACGGCCATGGCGCCTGGGTATTGGTTTGGCTCGCTTTTTCGGCAATCGCCGGGATGGTGTTGATCAAAGAGGCGCGTTTTTCCCTGGTTTCCCGGCTTTCCGAGGCATTTGCACAGGGCCGCTTTTCACTTGCTGCATTCATCGACAGCTTCCGCACGGTGCTGGCCGGCCTCCTGCTGATTTTCCCTGGCCTGATTTCGGACGTTCTTGCGCTTTGCCTGCTGTTGCTGCCTATCCGCGAACCCGCCTACGGTGCTGTAGGTGCCGGGGCACGGCGGCCTCGCGATTCCTCGCGCGCCGGATCAGCCATTGAAGGCGAATTTCAACGCGAGAACTGAGTCAGTTCAACGGCCTGCCAATTTCGCCAGCAAATCCCCGACCGTCGGGTATTTGAGCCTTGCCTTCAGGCGCCGTTTGAGCCTTGCATTGCGGATCCTTCGGGATTCCTGCATGAATGAAAGCATGGCCGGCGAAAGCAAACATCGTGCTTGTTCGCGATTGACCCGCGGAGGTCGTGGCAGGCCGAAGGCGTCTGCCACCGCATCAAAAAACTCTCCCATGCGCATGTTGGTGTCATCGACCGCATTGACCACCATGCCGCGGCGACGCGTTTGCATCGCCTGCACACAAAGCTGTGCAAGGTCATCCGCATGAATATGATTCGTATAAACATCCTCCGCCTCAATAAGTGCAGGCGTCCCTGTGCGAATTCGTGCCACCGGCAATCGGTCCGATGCGTAGATACCCGGTGCCCGCAGAATGAAGGAATCAAACTGGTGGCGCCTGCCAAATTCCAGGATGGCCCGTTCGGAATCTAGCCGCCGCAGCCCGCGCGCAGAGTCGGGGGCGGGACGCGTCGACTCGTCCACCCAGGCGCCCGCCCGGTCGCCGTATACGCCCGTTGTACTGATGTACACAATTCGCCCGCGCGCGCGGCGTGTTAGCATCGCCCGTCGTGTTTTCGCCGGAGCCAATGCGCGGAGCAGATTGCGGGTGTGTATGTCCCGCGTTCCACGGCCGGGAGGCGGCGCAAAGTGAAAGATCGTGTCGAAGCGGTTGGCCAGGTCGGGCAATCGGTAACGTCGGGACAAATCGCCGACGACTGTCCGGACGCCCAGCCGCCGCCCCAACCCGATGCCGGGCGACTTGCGGACGAGTGCGTGGATTTGGTGCGACTTTGACAAGAGTCGGGCGACGCGTTTGCCTATGTCGCCAAACCCGACAATGAGTATTTTTTGGTGTGGCCGCATGGTTGCCGGCCAGTATAAAGAAGACAAACGCAATGAACAGCCCCGAGTACCTCATCACCCTAAAGCCTTCCGGCAATACGTTCAAAGTCGGCGCGGATGAAACCATCTTGGACGCCGCGCTGCGCCAAGGGGTCGGACTCCCCTACGGTTGCCGGAACGGCGCCTGCGGTTCCTGCAAAGGCATATTGGTTTCTGGGGAAATGGACTACGGAACCTATCAGGAACGCACCTTGCGGCCGGAGGAAATCGTAGCAGGCAAGGCACTCCTTTGCGTTGGCAAGCCGAAGTGTGATTTGACGCTCGAGGTGAAGGAAATCGGTGGCGCCGGGGATTTGCAGATCCGAATCCTGCCCTGCCGGGTCGAGAAAAAGGAACTTGTCTCACCCGATGTCGCTGTGCTGTCGCTGAAACTGCCCGCCCAGGAGCGCCTGCAGTTCCTCGCCGGCCAGTACATCGACATCCTGCTCAAGGACGGCAAGCGCAGGAGTTTTTCAATGGCAAACGCGCCTCACGAAGACCAGTTTATTGAGCTTCATATCCGCCAGATTCCGGGCGGCGAGTTCACAAATCATGTTTTCAATGAGATGCGCGACCGCGCCATTCTGCGATTTGAGGGGCCCCACGGCACGTTTTTCCTGCGAGAAGATTCGGACAAACCAATCATATTCATGGCGGGCGGTACCGGCTTTGCCCCGATCAAATCAGTCATTTCCCATGCGCTTCACAACCATGTCGATCGCGAGATGGTGCTCTACTGGGGTTGCCGCTCGCTTGCGGACCTGTACATGGCACCCCTGGCGGCGCGCTGGGCGCATGAACACCCCAACCTGACGTTCATTCCCGTCCTGTCCGACCCGAAACCCGAGGATAATTGGTCGGGCCGTACCGGGCTGGTGCACCAGGCCATCCTGGATGATTTCCCTTCACTATGCGGATACCAAGTTTATGCATGCGGTGCACCACCCATGATTGATGCCGGCCGCCAGGCTTTTGTCGAACGCGGCCTGCCGGAAGACGAATTCTTTGCCGATTCCTTTACATACTCGGCCCCCACCCCCTAACCACCAGGAGACTTCCCATGATCAAAGCAGGCGACACCCTTCCCGAAGGTACGTTGAGCGAATTCATCGCCGTGGAAACCGAGGGTTGTACCATCGGACCGAACAACTTCAAGGTCAGCGACCTCGTCAAAGGCAAGAAGATCGCCATGTTCGGACTACCCGGCGCATTCACCCCCACCTGTTCCGCACAGCACGTGCCGGGCTACTTGAAGAACTTTGACGCTCTGAAGGCGAAGGGCATTGATGAAATCTGGTGTGTTTCGGTCAACGATGCCTTCGTGATGGGTGCGTGGGGGAAAGACCAGCAGGTCGCCGGAAAGATTCGCATGTTCGGTGATGGCTCGGCAACCTGGACCAAAGCGCTTGGGCTCGAACTTGACCTCAGCGCCCGCAATTTCGGCGTACGGATGAACCGTTGCTCCATGCTGATCGAAAACGGCGTGGTGAAGTCGCTCAATGTGGAAGGGCCGGGCAAGTTTGAAGTCTCGAACGCCGAGACAATGCTCACCCAGGCCTGAGGAACAGGCGAATGGCGCGGCCCGGCATTTTCATTGACGGCGAACACGGCACGACCGGCCTCCTGATCCGCGACCTGTTGAAGGAACGCGGTGATATTGAACTGGTCAGCATCGCCGCGGACAAGCGCAAGGACCAGGTCGAACGCAGGAGGCTGCTGAACAGCGTGGACCTCGCCATTCTGTGCCTGCCCGATGACGCTGCGCGCGAGTCGGTGTCAATGATCGACAATCCGTCGGTCAAAGTGATCGATGCCAGCACGGCACATCGCGTGCAGCCGGATTGGGACTTCGGCTTTCCCGAAATGGCGCCCGGGCAGGTGGACCGTATTCGCAAGAGCCGTCGCGTGGCCAACCCGGGCTGCTGGTCAACCTGCTACATCGCCATGTTGCGTCCGCTGGTGGACGCCGGCCTGATCGCGCGCGACTTTGCCGCCACGACATGGGGCGTATCCGGCTATTCCGGCGGCGGACGTCAGATGGTGGAAGCATTTGAAAGCGGTGCCAATGCGGCGACGTTTTTTACCTACGGTTTGAAACTCGCACACAAGCACTTGCCTGAAATGCAGCTTTATTCCGGCCTTTCCCGCGCGCCGCTATTCACGCCCTCGGTCGGAGCATTCCGCCAGGGAATGCTGGTTCACCTGCCGCTCAACCTGTGGGCCATGCCCGGATCCGCCGGCGGCCTGCAAATTCATGAATGCCTGTCTGCGCACTACGCCGGCCAGAAGTTCATCAACGTCCAGCCGTTTGGCGGGGAACCGCCCGCCGAATTGAACCCCGAGACACTCAACGGCACCAACCAGCTGGATTTGTTCGTTTTCGAGAACACCAAAACGCAACAGGCATTGTTGGTGGCACGCCTTGACAACCTGGGCAAGGGCGCGGGTCGCGCGGCCTTGCAGAATGCAGGGCTGATGTTGGGGCTGGAATAGCGCACCGCGATCCGGGCACCCAAAGGCCAGACTATTGGCGCGCCTTTCCAAGGCAAAATGGCCTGCGGGCCGCGCCAGTGCTGGTGTTTCAAGTCCAGAGGCAGAAGCTGCTAGCCTTGCACGACCGAATTTCGCCGCAAGCATGCGGGAGGTTCGTGAAGTTGTGATCGGCGCATGCGAACGCCGGAGCGCCATTCAAGACGCGCTGATAAAAGGTGGGGGTAAGAGAGCCAACTGGGAGGCCAAGTTTGGCTGCGAAGTCGGCTGCCGGATCGGCTAATCCTGGCCGGGCGCATCCCCCCGCGAACGTTGGTAAACGTCGGGGTCGTGACGCTCCAGCCAGCGCTGGGGAGCTTTCATCGGGACAAACCCGAATTTTGAATACAGTCCGTGCGCGTCCGCCGTGGCCAGCAGCCACCGGCGAAGTCCCTGGAGGTCCGGATGTTCACCGATACAAGCCATCAACCACTTCGACAGTCCCATGCCACGGTGTCCGGTGAGTACGAATACATCGCCGAGGTACGCCATGGTGGCGCGGTCTGAAATTACGCGGGCAAAACCCACGGTTTCCTCGCCTCGTAGGACGACAAAACAGAGCGAATTCCGGATAGATCGTTCCACCACCTCGCGGGGAATCGCCCTCGCCCAGTAGGCCTCTTCGGTCAGGAACTGGTGCACGCAATCAATATCGATTCGCCGACTGTCGGTGGTGATCTCGTATTCACCACGCCGCCAGGAGAGGGGCGCGCTCACTTCGCCAGTTCGGCACTTCGCCGGATATGCCGGATTGCCTCCTCACGCTTGCCCATTTGCTCCATGAGGCGTGCCAGTGTCATGTGTGCGTCCAATGTGGGCTCAAGCGCGACACTCGCCTCGAGGTAACTCTGCGCCTTGCCCCAAAGTGCCTGGCGCATACAGAGCTTTCCCAGCGTGGCCAACAACATCGCGTCACGCGGATGTTGAACCAGCCACTTCTCGGCCCGCTCAATCTGGGCCAGTGTCGACGCGCCCTTGCAGTCCGCGTAAACCGCTGCCAGCAAACTGTCCCACCCGCCGACGCCCAGGCGGTCGATCGCATCCTCAATCACTCCCCGCGCCTCCTCGCCGCAACCCAGGCCGATCAGTCGCTTCGCCACCACCGATGCCATCGTCGAGTCGTAGCGCGACTCCGTCGGCAGCGCACGCCAGGCCTCGAGGATTACGGCGGGGTTGGCCGGCTTGGACTTGATCAGATTGATCTGTGCATTGAGCCTGATCTGCTGGGCGGCCGATGCGGGCAACATGCCCGAACGCGCGAGCGGGTTCAGGGTTGCCAGCACTTCATCCCAGGCCTTTTCGGCCACTTCAGCCTCGACCTTCATCTTAAGAACGCCGGGGTTTTGGGGGTCACTTTCGGCCAGGCCCTTGAGTAGCGCCAGCGCCTCGGGCGCGCGACCGTCCGCCAGCAGCATGTAGGCCTTTGACGCGTCGCGCATATTCGCGGATTCACCACCGGCGATCTTGTCCAGATACGGTACGGCCGCCCCGGAATTGCCCCCTTCGTATGCCGCCCAGGCCGCAAGCGCGGCAGCCAGATCGCGGGTGTCGGGGTGATCCATCGCCGATCGCGCCTTAACCTCGGCGTCGCGAAAGCGGCCGGAAAAAAGCAACTGCAGACTGGCGAACATCGCATCGCGGGCCTTCGCCTGGGCGCCTTCGGCACGCATCCTCTTGACCTGCTCACGCAGCCCGTACGTGTTCACCGCCAATCTGATGAGGAAATAGGCAAAACAAAATCCGGCGACGAGTACCAGCGAGAACATCATCACCGACATTTCGATCCGCCAGGGGGGAACAACCATGACCACATAACCGGTGCCGTATCGACCCGCAAGCGCAATGCCAACTGCAAGCGCGGCAAGTCCGAGCAACCAAAGCGCCAGGCGGACGGGGCGGGCCATCATGGTCAGCGGGGTGCCCGTTCCCGTGCGGCGCGCGCTGCCCGGGCGGCGGCGAGGCTGTTGGTGATGTCAGGCGCGGAAATTGAAACGGAATTTTCTGCAAGCTGCCTCAGTGTGGCCATTGCATTTGCGTTCACCTTCGCTTTCGGGTCGAAGTAGCGCGTCAGCATTTCACGGGCAAGCCGCAGGTCTTCCTTGTAGTTGGTTTCGTCGTGCGCGATCAGCGCCGTCCTCGCCGACAACAGGCGGAGCTTGAGGTTTTCCCGCAGGAAATAGGCTTGCTGCGGGGAGAGCAGCGCCGGGTCATTGCTGTCGAGTTCGCGGATGCGAATCAGCTGCTTGAGTTCGTGCCAGAGATCCTTGCCTGCGCGGATCGCAAAATTGTCATTGGCGTCGGTGGTGGCGGTCTCACGCGGCTTCGCCACAACCGCATCCGGCACGGCAAGCGGCAGGGTGGGCGCCAGGCTCATCAGGTTGTCCAGTTTGACGCTGATACCTTGGGTGTCGACCAGAGGCAACGCCTTCAGCCTCTCCATATCCTGGGTAATGGCGCGCCGCAACTGCAGCACCTGCAGTTTGTCGGCACGTGAAAGGCGCTGGTCAATTGCCTGCATCGCCATCAAGGCCGCGCGCACATTGCCCGCCAGCGTCAATTCCCGGCTGGCGATGTTCAGGGTCTGTTCGATCTCGGCCAGCAACCAATCATCCGGCGCGCGCGACAACTCGCGATACATCTCCTCCATCGCCAAGCGCTGTCCCTGGAATTCAGCAAGCTTGCCCTCCAGTTGCGCAACGCGATTCTGGGTGTCACGCAGCTCCTTGCCCATCTGGTCAATCTGCAGGGCAGCCTGCTTCTGGACGCTGCCTTGCTCCGCGAGCCGCGTGCCCAGTGTATCTGTGAGTACCTGCGATGCGTCCCTGCCGGAGAAGAAGCTCCACGCAGCCAGTGCCAGCGCCACGGCGGCCGCGCCCAGCGCGCCCCAGACCATCAGATTGCTGCGCGACGCTGGCCCGGTCGCCGGATTCAAGTCTTCCATTTGCCTGTCAATGATTGCGCGCCCGAACGCGCGGTCCCAGTGATACTAACGCCGGCACCAGTGCTTCCGCCGACATCGGTACTTCCAACACGAAAAAAAAACTGCGCTCTGCGGCGGCCTGCGCCACCCGAGGGTGAGGCACCAGCAGCCAGGAGGCCCGCAACGGCGCCAGGAATTCCCCGAGGGAAACCATCAAAGCGTCGAGCGTTTCCACACTGAGCGCCATCACCAGGGGAACAGGTTCGTCTGCAAGGAATCTGCCGGCCGCGACGATTCGCTGACGATCAGCTGCGACGGCGCGACGCTCATAGCATTCGATAATCTTGACTACCGCCCCGCGCTCTGCAAGCACCGCCTCCAGTTCGCGGCGGCCGCCCTGCTCGCTGTGTCCCCGCATGAGGATGATATGTTTGCCGCGCACCGCCTGCAATTGCGGAAGCGCCAGAAGGCCTTCGCTATCGATATTCTGTTGCGGCGAAACAACGTTTGTGAAACCTCCGGCCCGCAAGGCGGACGCTGTCGCCTGACCGATGGCGAATACCTGCGCCCCCTCCGGCAGCCCACCGCTTTCCTGAATGAGCGGTGCGCCGTACTGGACCGCATTGGCACTCACAAATATCACCGCCGCGCTCGCCGCCAGTGAATCGCGTGGCAGCTGCGCCGTGCGCGGGATAATTTCCAGGACGGGAAACTCGAAGGTGGCCGCGCCGGCAATGTTCAGGGCACGGCAAAGTCCACCCGCCTGGTCCCTGGGGCGCGTCACCATGACGCGCAGGCCGGCCAGTGGAAGGTCAGGCATTGCGCGCGAGGTGCGCGAGTATCTGATCGGCGCCTGCCCCGAGCAGGCGCTGCGCCAGACTGAGGCCGATCGACTCGGCGTCCGCAATCGGACCCTCGATCGCATCGCGCAGCATGCGGCTGCCGTCGGGCATCGCAACAAACCCCTCAAGTCGCAGCAGGCCGTTCGCGGCGGTCGCATGCCCGCCCAGCGGCACATCACAACTCGCCGTCAACGCCCGGCCCATGGCACGCTCGGCGGCCACCGTGGCCGTGGTACTGTCCTGGACAAACGGGGCCAGCCAGGCTGCCACTTCCGGACGCGCCGACCGGTACTCGATGCCCAGCGCACCCTGTGCGATCGCCGGCAAGAAATGCCGTGGATCGAGCAGGGAACGGATGCGACTGTGAAATCCAAGGCGCTTCAGCCCCGCTGCCGCCAGGATAATCGCGTCGTAGTTGCCGGCGTCCAGCTTGGCAAGACGGGTGTTGACGTTGCCGCGCAACGCCTCAATTTTCAGGTCGGGCCGGGCATGGCGCAGCTGGCTTTCGCGACGCAGGCTGGAGGTGCCGACAGTGGCACCTGGCGGGAGCTCGCCCACAGACCCATATTTGTTGGACACAAACGCATCCAGAACGTCTTCGCGCTCGCCGACGATGATGGCCGCAAAGCCGTCCGGCAGCGTCATCGGCACGTCCTTCATGGAGTGCACGGCAATATCGGCGCGGCCCTCTTCGAGGGCAACTTCGAGTTCCTTGATGAAAAGGCCCTTGCCGCCGATCTGCGCCAGGGGTTTATCAAGAATCTGGTCGCCCCGCGTCGTCATGCCGACAATCCGCACGTCGACACCCGGATGAAACTCGCGCAATCTGGCAGCCACCCATTCGCTTTGCACCATGGCGAGACTGCTTTCTCGGGAGGCGATGGCAATGGATTTGGGAGCGCTCATATCGGTGCAGGTCGGGGGGGTTTTGGCAGTTGGGCATGTTATCACGCACCTCTTCCGGCCCCCCTGCGGCGCCGGCCATAAAATTGACGCTGGTCAAGCAACCATGCTGCGCTGCGGTAGAATCCAAGGTTCAACTTTCAACCCGTGCCACCAGACTTCATGGCATCGCCCAAGGCATCCGTTCCGCCAGCTCAGTCCGGCCGCCGGCCAGACCACTCCGCACTCTCCGCCGACGTCGCTGACGGCGGCGAGCGCGTGCCCGAAACCGACACACCGCGATTGCGCGAAATCCCTTACAACTACACTTCGTTTTCGGACCGGGAAATCGTCATACGCCTGCTGGGCGCCGACGCATGGGACATGCTGCTTGAATTGCGCGGCGAACGAAAAACCGGTCGCAGCGCCCGCATGCTTTACGAAGTGCTCGGCGACATCTGGGTGGTTGAACGCAACCCCTACCTGCAGGAGGACATGCTTGACAACCCGAAGCGCCGATTGGCGCTGACGGAAGCGATGCGTCACCGCCTGCGTGAAATTGAAACGCGGCGCCAGCTTGACCAGGGCCCGGGCGATCATGGACAGCGGGATCGTGCCACCCGCGCTGGCAAAGTCGCGGAATTGCTCGGACGCGCACAC
>CAYSKY010000004.1:3492-14645 GCA_964431425.1 uncultured Burkholderiales bacterium | reverse complement strand
CCTGGGACTTTCGCAAGAAGGTGGAACGGCGCCTTGCCAAAGTCACGCGGCGGGACAATATCTGTTTTGATGGCTTGGCGCGCGTCTCCCACGTCACCGATGCCACCGACTGGCGCGTTGAGTACCCGTTTGTGGTCGTCAACCCGGATAGCGAAGAAGAGGTTGCGCATCTGGTCAAAGCGCTCATCGAACTCGGCCTGACCATCATTCCAAGGGGCGGCGGTACCGGCTACACGGGTGGTGCCATCCCATTGACCAAGCGCTCGGCGGTGATCAACACCGAAAAGCTTGATGCGCTGGGCCGCGTCGAACCGCTGGTACTGCCGGGCCTGGAAAAAGCCGTCCCCACAATACGCTGCGAGGCAGGGGTGGTGACGCGGCGTGCCATGGAAGCGGCCGAGGCGGAAGGGCTGGTCTGGGCCTGTGACCCGACGAGCGCCGATGCTTCCTGTATCGGCGGAAACATTGCCATGAACGCAGGCGGCAAGAAAGCCGTGCTTTGGGGAACCGCCCTCGACAACCTGGCGTCCTGGCGCATGGTCACGCCGGATGCCGAATGGATGGAGATCGAGCGCCTGGACCACAACCTGGGACGAATCCACGACGCCGAAGTGGCCAGCTTTCGGATCCGAATCTTCGACGCTTCGGGAAAGAAACAGCTTCGTGAAGAGACGCTCAATATTCCGGGCTCGCGCTTTCGCAAAGCGGGCCTCGGCAAGGATGTGACCGACAAGTTCCTGGCCGGGCTGCCCGGCGTCCAGAAGGAAGGCTGTGACGGCATCATTACCTCCGCGCGCTTCATCTTGCACCGCATGCCGTCGCATGTACGGACCGTTTGCCTTGAGTTTTTCGGGTCGGTGAAAGAGGCCGTTCCCTCCATCGTGGAAATCAAGGAATACATGGATGGTCACGGGCGGGCGGTACTCGCAGGACTTGAACATCTTGACGAGAGATACCTGAAAGCGGTGGGTTACGCCACCAAATCACGCCGCAACCAGCGGCCGAAAATGGTGCTGATCGGCGACATTGTTTCCGATGATGAAAACGCCGTGATGGAAGCGGCCGCCGCCGTGGTCCGGCTCGCAAATCTGCGCAACGGTGATGGTTTCACCGCCGTTACCCCCGATGCGCGCAAGAAATTCTGGCTCGACCGCGCACGCACGGCGGCCATTGCCAAGCACACCAACGCGTTCAAGATTAACGAAGACGTGGTTATTCCGCTGGACCGGCTCGGCGACTACTCGGAGGGCATAGAGCGCATCAACATCGAGTTGTCACTGAAAAACAAGCTGCGGCTGGCCGCGGCGCTGTCTGCCTTCTTTTCCGGGCCTCTGGTTATCGACGAAGATGACGAGAAGATTTCACCGGAGGAACTGATCGGCTCGCGCCGGCAGGAAGCACTCGACCTTATCGCTCGCGTCGCCGCCAGATGGGCCGACTATCTTTCCGCTCTCGACGTGCATTTTCCGGAACTGCAAAGCCATGCCCTGCGGGCGTCTTGGAAACAGGAACTGCGCGAGCCCCTGCATGAAATTTTTTCAGGCCGTATGTTCGTCAACTTGCTGCAAAAGGTTGATGCACTGCACAAGGAAATACTGCACAGCCGCGTGTTCGTCGCCCTGCACATGCACGCGGGCGACGGCAACGTGCATACCAACATCCCCGTCAACTCGGACGACTACCCAATGCTGCAGGAGGCGAATGCCGCGGTGGCACGGATCATGGCGTTCGCGCGGGAACTCAACGGTGTGATTTCCGGTGAGCACGGCATCGGCATCACCAAGTTTGAATTCCTGACGGCGAAGGAAGTGAGGCCCTTCACGGATTACAAGCAGCGTGTGGACCCGTCGGGACGGTTCAATGCCGGCAAGCTGATGCCAGGCGGCGACCTCGCGCGCGCCTACACCCCCAGCTTCGGTCTGCTTGGCACTGAGTCATTGATTCTCGAACAATCGGATATCGGCGCCATCGCCGATTCCATCAAGGATTGCCTGCGCTGCGGCAAGTGCAAACCAGTTTGCGCCACCCACGTCCCGCGCGCCAATCTGCTTTACTCCCCTCGCAACAAGGTGCTCGCGACCTCCCTGCTCATTGAAGCGTTCCTCTACGAAGAACAGACCCGGCGCGGAGTTTCGCTGCGCCACTTTGACGAATTCTCTGATGTTGCCGACCACTGCACGGTCTGCCACCGCTGCAAAAACCCCTGCCCGGTGGACATCGACTTCGGGGATGTATCGGTCGCCATGCGCAACCTGCTGCGCAAGGAAGGCCGGCGAAAATTCAACCCGGGCGCATCGGCCGCCATGTTCTTTCTGAACGCCACCGATCCCGCCACCATCAAGATCACCAAGGCACTGATGATCGACCTGGGCTACCGTGTACAGCGCTTTGCCCATGGCATCGCGCGCAAGTTCATGCTGCCCCAGATGCAGACGCGCCGGCCGCCTTCCACGGTGGGCAAGCCGGCGATCAAGGCCCAGGTCATTCATTTCATCAACAAGCCGATGCCGGGAGGACTTCCCAAGAAAACAGCGCGCGCCCTGCTCGACATCGAAGACAACACCGTGGTGCCCATCATCCGCGACGCGCGGCTGGGCCTGGACGCCGAGGCGGTGTTTTACTTCCCCGGATGCGGTTCAGAACGGCTGTTCGGGCAGGTCGGTCTTGCGACGCAGGCAATGCTGTACCACGTCGGTGTGCAGACCGTGCTTCCGCCTGGCTACCTTTGTTGCGGCTATCCGCAGACCGCGAGCGGCAACGCCGACAAGGGCCAGCAAATCAGCACCGACAACCGGGTGCTGTTTCATCGGGTCGCCAATACACTCAACTATCTCGACATCAAGACTGTGGTCGTTTCCTGCGGCACCTGCATGGACCAGCTGCAAAAATATGAATTCGAGAAAATCTTTCCGGGCTGCCGGCTCCTGGACATCCACGAATTCCTGCTGGAGAAGGGTGTCCGGCTTGAGGGCATCAGCGGAACACGGTACATGTATCACGACCCGTGCCACACGCCGATGAAGACCTACCAGCCCATGAAAGTGGTCAATGAACTCATGGGCACGCCGGTAGTCTCAAATGAGCGCTGTTGCGGCGAGTCCGGCACGCTGGCCGCCACGCGGGCCGATATTTCCACCCAGGTGCGGTTTCGCAAGGAAGAGGAAATGCGCAAGGGTGCCACTGCCTTGCGGGCGGATGGATTTGGCGGCGACGTGAAGATACTCACCTCATGTCCTTCCTGCCTGCAGGGGCTCTCGCGCTACGACAATGACAGCGGCACCACCGCCGATTATATTGTGGTGGAAATCGCCCGCCATCTCCTCGGCGAGAACTGGATGGCCGACTATGTCGCGCGCGCCAACAACGGTGGAATTGAGCGGGTGTTGTTGTAGCGGTACATCCACCCGGATTTCCGGGACGTAAGTTCAGAAAGTCAGATAGCGGTAACAGACAGTCGACGATTACATGATCCTATCTCGAGCAGCACTGGGCCTCGCCGCCGGCCTACTAGCATGCGCCTGCACCCACACCGTACCGCGGGCGGATACCGCCGCTGCCGCGCGCCCGGTGACCGATGGACATCAGGCCAAAGCGGCGCCTGAATGCAAGGGTTTGAATCGCCTGAATGATGAGGAGGCGGCCTTGCGGTTGGATCTGACCGAGGAGTCGCTGCGGTTGCTGCGCCTTCGCACCGGGGCTTCCAATGAGGCTGTCTGCAGCATGGCCCCGGACGCGGTGGCCAAAGTCATGGTGGCAGAGCGCAATCGCTTCAAAAATCCGGACCGCAAGAAATTCCGCGCGCCGGCCAAGGAGTGGATGCGCGAATGGGACCGCGACGATGACGGCAATCTGCCGTCGGCCAGCCAGATCCTGGCGGCGGAACTGGCGCGCAAGAACATGGCCGCCGGCGTTCGCCGCGCTGGCGCGGGCGGCGAAAGCTCCGCCAACCTTGCGGCCGGTCTCAGCAACACGCAATGGTCCGAACTCGGTCCCAGCAACATCGGCGGCCGGCTTCGTGCCATTGTCATTGATCCCCGGAATCAGAACCGCATCTTCATCGGCGCGGCATCCGGCGGCATCTGGCTGACCGAGAATGCGGGCCAGACGTACCGGCCGCTACAGGATTTCATGGCCAGCCTGTCCATCGGCGCGATGGAAATGGACCCTAACAACCCGAATGTTCTCTACGCGGGCACCGGTGAAAGCTTTGCGGGCCTCGCAGGCATCGGTATGTTCAAGTCCACCGATGGCGGCAACACGTGGAACTTCCTGCAGAGCACTACCACAGACACGGCCCTCAACACGCTGGGGGCCGACTGGGTCACGATCAATCGCATTGCCGTCAGCCCGGCCAACAGCAATCTGGTGCTGGCTGCGACCGGCGGCGGGCTGTTCCGCTCCACCAATGGCGGCGCGTCCTGGACCAAGGCCGAGACCTTCGAGGTCATGGACCTGCGCTTTGACCCCAACAACCCAGCCAATGCCATTGCCACCGGTGACCTCGGTTTCGTTGCCTGGACCCGCAACGGCGGGGCAACCTGGACGCGCGGCACCCCGCTGGTGACCACGCTGGTGGGCCGCGGCGGTTCGGCCCGCGCGGAAATCGCCTACGCGCGCACCCGTAGCGGGCTGGTTTACATGTCACTGGACAATTCGCCGGACTCCACAGGCGCCCGCGGCGAAGTCTGGAAGAGCGAAGACGGCGGCGAAACCTGGGTGAACCTGTCCGCCCCAAAGCACCTGAGCGAGCAGGGCGACTACAACAATACGATTTGGGTCGATCCCACCAATGAGCAGCACCTCATTGTCGGCGGACTCGACCTCTACCAGTCGCAGGACGGCGGCCTGTCCTTCAACAAGATCAGCGACTGGCGTCTCGGTCTACCCGGCCAGCCGCAACCGCATGCCGATCACCATCAAATTGTGTCTGTGCCGAATTTCGGCCCGGGCAATCCCGTGGTCTACATCGGCAATGACGGCGGGCTCTATCGTTCCAACAATATTTTCAATGCCAGCCCGAGCGGCGCCGGCAGCTGGCAGAACCTGAACAACGGACTTGCGGTCACCCAGTTTTACGGCGGCGCCGGATTACGGGCGGCGGGTGGCCGGATCATCGGCGGCACGCAGGATAACGGCGCACTGCAGTATTCGTTCGGCACCAGCTGGGCGCGGACCGCGGGCGGGGATGGCGGATACGCCGCCGTCGATCCGCAGGACGACAGCACGTTTTACGGCGAGTATGTATACGCCTCCGTTCACAGGACGATCGGCGGCGCTGGCCGTCAGTACATCTGCAGCGGCATCACAGAAGGCCTGAAGGACGACGGGCAGGCGTATTGCGGCGGCAGTGCCACTGAAGAAGCCAACTTCATCGCGCCCTTCATCCTGGACCCCAACAACCGCGACCGCATGCTGGTTGGTGCGAAGTCACTCTGGGCCTCGAACAATGTGAGGCTGAACACCATCTCCGGGCCGGCGTGGTCCGCCATCAAGCCGCCCGTTTCCCTGGCCGGACAGCCGCGACACTACATTAACGCCATCGCCGTGCAGCCCGGCAATTCCAACGTCATCTGGGTGGGCTACAACGCCTCCAACAGCACCTCCGTACCGACCCAGATTTACAAGACCACCAACGGCCTGGATGCGGCACCGGCGTGGGTGCTGAAGTCACGATCCGGCATGCCCAACGCCCAGATCTCGCGTATTACCGTTGACCAGGCCAATCCCGACCGTGTCTGGGTGACCTACGTCGGCTTTTCACCCAACCGCCTCTGGGAAACCACTGATGGTGGCAGCACCTGGCGCAGCATCACCGGCAATCTTCCGGCCGTCACGCTGTACGACATCAAGCGCCATCCGGTGCAGCCCAACTGGTTGTATGTGGCCGCAGCCAACGGCATTTATACCAGCGAAAACGGCGGTCAATCCTGGAGCACCACCAATGACGGCCCGGCCGGCGTGCGGGTGCGCGAGTTGTTCTGGTATGACCAGTCCACCCTGATTGCCGCCACCTACGGGCGCGGCATGTTTCGCGCCACGGTCTCCGCAGGTGCCGCGCTCGACTACAGCGACCTCTGGTGGGGTGGCAGCGCCGAGAACGGCTGGGGAATGACGATCCAGCAGCACGGCAATGTGCAGTTCAATGTATTTTTCGTCTATGACGGCACCGGCAAGCCCGTGTGGTACGTGATGCCTGGCTGCACCTGGAACGCCGACTTCACCAGCTGCAACGGGCAGCTCTATAAACCGACCTCGGCACCGCTGTCGAATTACAACGCCGCGCAGTTCAATGCCGGTGCCGCCGCCGGCAGTGTCACGCTCAATTTCACCAGTGCAAGCACCGCCACGTTGCAATACGTCATCGGCGGCGTCTCCGGTCAGAAGAGCATCCAGCGCCAGGTATTCGGCCCCGTCGACAATACGGCTGGACTCAAAGTGGGCGACATGTGGTGGGGCGGCAGCGCCCAGAATGGCTGGGGCGTGTCGATCACCCAGCAGTACCGGACATTGTTTGCCGCCTGGTACTCATACGATGCCGCGGGCAATGTGACCTGGTTCACGATGCCCGGTGGCACCTGGAGCGGAAACACCTACACGGGCTCGCTGGCGGCCACCACCAGTTCGCCCTGGATTGGCGTACCCTACAACTCGAACCAGTTCTCGGCCTCGATTGTTGGAACTGTTTCGTTTGCGTTCAGCGATGCTGCCAACGCGAGCATGACTTACAGCTTTACCAGCGGCCCTTTCGCAGGCACCACCCAGTCCAAATCGATTACGCGTCAACCCTACTGATGTCACACGATGAATCCTGCGATCTGTGCACCACCGAAGGGGGCACACTCATATTTCGCGGCCCGCAATGGCGCGTGGTCCGTGTCGGCGGGGCCGAGGGGGATGCATACACCGGCTTCTGCCGTGTGGTCTGGAACGATCATGTTCGCGAAATGACCGATCTGGCGCCGTCTGACAGGACCGCTTTCATGGAAGCGGTTTATCTGGTGGAGCGCGCACTGCGCGATTCGCTGCGCCCGCACAAGATCAACCTCGCCAGCCTCGGCAACCTGACACCGCATCTGCACTGGCACGTCATTCCCCGCTATGCAGACGACGCCAGCTTCCCCAAGCCCATCTGGGCCGCACCGGCGCCCACTACCCAACCGGACGGGGTGCTTGGTACACTAGTCCACCGCCACGCTGTGGAATCTGCGCAGACAGATCCGGATCGCGACTGGGAGACGGCGGTGCGTCGTGCACTCGAGACCACGTGAATTCACGCGAACCATGGAACAGGTGACAGGCGAACCGGATCCGGCTTCCGCCGTTTCCCGTAAAGGAAATTGAAATGTCCATCCAGACGGCGCCCTCTCCCAAGCAGGGCACTATGTTTTTCACCGATGCGCGCAGTTGCAAGGACTGGCTGAAGTCCATCCACCTGACCAACATTCCCCAGGCGCAGCAGAACATCATCGATGGACTGCGTATCCTCAACCGTGGCACAGACTTCGCCGCCCTGGACCGCCTCACCTGCATGGAACTGATGCGGGACAAAGTTTCGTTCCTGCTCAGCGAGCAGCGGGCCCGCTACGCCGGAAAAACCATCCCGCTCCAGCATGGCGACAGCGCCGCGTGGCAGGTGTCGCAAACGCTGCTGAACGAAATGGAATCGGGCTATCGCCGTTGCTGGAGCGATGCCAGCACGGAAGACGCGCCACTGGCATCGCATGCCGCCTTGATCATGCAGCGCATCATGCGATACATCGGTTTGCAAATGCTCATGGCCGGTTTCATATACCGGCGGTTTGACCCGGCCCTCTGGATGCGGCTGCACATGCAATGGCTGGAGGCCGAGTCGCGCGGGCTGGTGGACAAGAAAATCAAGGATTCGATCGGCTCGATCGACGGCTATTCCTCCGTTCAACAGGCCTACACCGCCGTGCTGCTCGGACAGGCCGCCAACACCTATGAACTCATGCCGCGGCAGATTGATTTCGTCGACGCCGTCCTCAAGCGCTTTGGCCACAAAGTCACCATTGGGCACGCCGGCATGCCCACCGGATTGGGTCCGCAATGCGCGGTCGACTTGCTATCGAACGAGGGGTGCGGCTTTCTGGCCTCGGTTTCCGGTGCGGAGCATGTACGCGTGTTGCAAATGGACGAACTGGCCAAATCATTGCGGCGGCGCATCCGCAAGTTGGGCGAGGGGGAAAACCCGGCCATTCTGGATTTGCCCCCGGAATGGAGCGCCCATGAGGCAGGCGAACAATTGTTGCGACTGTACAAACTATGGTGCGAAGGCACTCATTCACGTCCGCCAGCCACGGTGCCCGAAGAGTCCGAGGCCAATCTGTGTTTCGGGATTTCCGCCACGCACTTCTTTATGTCGGGCAACATTTTTGAGCAACCCGATGTCAAGCGCGAACTGACCCGCCAGGAGATGAATGACATCACCATGTTCGGAAAGGTATCGGAAGCCACGATACGGGCGCGCTACGCCGAATTCAACTACGGCACGGAGAAGTGGAGCATCAACGATGAAAGCCGCGGATTCCTGCGCATGATGCGGCCACCCAATTCTTCGTTCGGCTTGTCCATCGGCAAGCTGGTCGGAATCAAGATCGGTGCGCAGGACTCGTTCTATCTTGGCGTGGTACACCACCTGAGTGAGGAACTCAGCGGCAGCATCTACGCCACGTTTGCCATGCTGCCGGGGAAGCCCGAGGCGATCTCGGTGCGTTCAGCGGACAACCGCAACCGAGCGGGCACGTATGTCCAGGGTTTTCGCCTGGCACCAATGCCGGCACTCAAGGTGCCTGAAACATTGGTGGTCCCTTCGGCACTGGCCCATCGCGGGCGTGGCATCGATATTTTCCACCCCGGTCATGGCAGCCCGAAAGAAGTAAAGGTTCTCGACTTCGTTGAACGCGGCGTGGATTTCGACCGCGTTACAATTTCCTGAGGCGCTGATATCGGGAGCACTGGCGGATTTCGTGGATGACTCACACCGGCCAGACTCTGCAGTCCCGCGCGGGCGACTTTTGCAAAATCGAGCCCGGTGGCATGACACCGCAGGCCGTGGCGCACGCTGTCCCGGCCGACTCAGCGGCACGCGCACCGGGACAGGTCGCCCGGCACGCGCCGGCGCCCAGCGCAGGGTCGCAGTCCACATAGGGGCTGAGGTGCGAGGCGAGCGACTTGTCGGAGTCCACGATGTGCGCCACAAACCAGTCCTTGAGCGCCTGCAACACCGTCAGTTCGCCTCCCTGAAGGAACTTCTGGCGCAGGTAGGCAGCCTCGGCCAGCAGGTCGCGGTGCTCGTCGATGTGCATCTTCCGATCCGGATAGTCGAAGCGCTGCATCAAGCGCTCCTCGGTTTCGAAGTGATGGCGCGTAAAAGAAAGGACGTTTTCAAATGCGCCGGCCACGACTTCCATCGGTGCAGAGTTTTTCACGGCTTCGTTGAGCCGGTTGAGCATCGCCGCAAGCGCAAGGTGCTGCTGATCGATGACCGGGACCCCGAGCAAATGCGAGGGACCAATGGCCAGCCACATCGGTTCGGTCCCTTCAGCGCGCAGATTCATGCCGGAGAAGGTGCTGGTGTTGCGCCCGCGGGACTTGCTTTGGTACATCGCGTCGTCAGCCGCCTGCATGAGGCGGTCCATCTCGAAGCCGTTGTCCGGGAACATCGCGATGCCGATGCTCACCCCGACATGACAGGTCCTGCCCTGCCCCACCCGTACATCTTCCGCCAGCCGATCGATGATGAGGCTGGCAAGGCGCGCCGCATCGCCCTGACCGCGGATATCAGACAGGATGACGGCAAACTCGTCGCCGCCAAGACGGGCGACCGTATCCACCTGGCGCACGCACTGCTCCAGACGGCGCGCCGTTGATACCAACAGGCTGTCGCCGGCTTTATGACCATAGCAATCGTTGACCGCTTTGAAGCCATCCAGGTCCATGAACAGCAGGGCGAGTTTTTCGTGGCGGCGATTGGCGCGAAGAATTGCCTGGGAGAGCCGGTCATAGAACAGATCACGATTGGGTAGTTTGGTCAGACGGTCGTGGCTGGCGAGAAAGCCGATGCGCGTTTCGGCCGCCTTTCGCTCGGTAATGTCCTGACAGGTTCCATAGGCGCTCAGCGGCAATCCGTCCCGGCCCAATTCGACTTGTGCCCGAACCTGTATCCAGTGGATGTCCTCACCAGCCATGATGCGGTGATCCCATTCGCAGGCACCTCCGGTCCGGCAGACCTCGTCCCACTGTTCCCGCATTCGTTGCCGGTCTTCGTCGGGAATGGCGGCACTCTCCCAGGGTGGCTCGCTTGCCATCGCAGCAATGCCATACAACCGACGCAGTTCGATTGAGCCCGACCAGACCGCTGTGCTCTCGCGTGCCGCACGCGGCGCCAATTCAACCTGCCAACTGCCGCATCGCGCAAGAAACTGTGCGTCAGAAAGCTGTAGTTCGCTTTCCCGCAATGCCGCGGCGCTTCGCTCTGCGTCGGCGATCAGTCGCAACTGAGCGTGGTGCCATTTGCGAACCAGCAGGTAGAGCAGCAGGCTGGTGATGGCCACGAACAAAAAGCCCTTGCCCATGTCCACACGGTTTTGCAACACCTGATCCTCAAACTCGGCAGTCACCCAAATGCCGGATAACAGAATCCACGCCGCCGCGACCGCCGCGTAGTGTCCCGCGATGCGGGCGGGTGTCAATGAATTTGCCGGGGATGTTCCCGTGTCGCCGGTAGTCATGTCGTACAAAACCAAATCGTTCCATCTCTGTGGCAGGGCTTCTTTGTCTCACAACTGTTATCGGCCATCGTCCCGTGCGGCTTGAGCCAGTCCGCCCGTGCAGCCCCTGTAGCCAGACGCTGCGTCAATCGCATTTCTACTATCGATAGTTAATATCTATCATAAACATGGAATCAATCAATTAGACGATTTTGATTGACCAGGTCAATATTCTCCCTATCGGGTCTGACCCACCGCTTGCTGCAAATACCGATACACCTGAAACCAACACCTACGGAGCTCCAAATGTCCCTCATCAACACCGAAATCAAACCCTTCAAAGCCGCGGCCTTCCACAACGGCAAATTTATCGATGTCACCGAAGCCAGCCTGAAAGGCAAGTGGTCGGTGGTGTTTTTCTAC
>CAYSKY010000004.1:0-3482 GCA_964431425.1 uncultured Burkholderiales bacterium | reverse complement strand
CCCGGCTGACTTCACCTTCGTCTGCCCGACCGAACTGGGCGACCTGGCCGACAACTACGCGGAATTCAAGTCGATGGGCGTGGAAATCTATGCCGTGTCCACTGATACCCATTTCACGCATAAAGCCTGGCACGATTCCTCGGAAACCATCGGCAAGCTGCAGTTCCCGATGGTGGGTGACCCGACCGGGGCCATTACGCGCAATTTCGGCGTGATGATCGAAGAGGAAGGCCTCGCCGATCGCGGCACGTTTGTGGTTGATCCCGAAGGCCGTATCCAGATTGTCGAAATCAATGCCAGTGGCATCGGTCGCAACGCCGCGGAACTGCTGCGCAAGGTCAAGGCAGCGCAGTACGTGGCCGCACACCCGGGTGAAGTGTGCCCGGCGAAGTGGCAGGCAGGCGACGCCACCCTCGCGCCTTCACTGGACCTCGTCGGCAAGATCTGAGCAGTTCCAACCTCCACGCCGTCCGGCCCGCCGCAACTCGCGGTGCCGGACCGCAGCGGAAAGGCAGTCTGCCGATGCGCTTTTCCACTGCGAACACAACCCAAAACAAATTGAACCGGAAATAACCATGCTTGATGCCAATATCCAGACTCAACTCAAAGGCTATCTGACCCGCCTCCAACAGCCCATAGAACTGGTGGCGTCGCTGGACGACAGCGCCCAGGCAGGCAACATGACGGCGATGCTCGACCAGATCGCGACACTTTCACCGTTGGTCCGGGTTCGTCGCGACGGCACCGACGCGCGCCGGCCCTCGTTCGGCGTCTGCAGGCCGGGGGAAGCACCCCGCGTTGTGTTCGCCGGATTGCCGATGGGCCATGAATTCACCTCGCTGGTGCTGGCCCTGCTGCAGGTCGGTGGCCATCCGCCCAAGGCCGATGCGTCGCTGATCGAACAGATCCGCAGCCTGCCTGGAAATTTCCGCTTCGAAACCTTCATTTCACTCTCTTGCCACAACTGCCCGGACGTAGTGCAGGCGCTGAATCTGCTGTCAGTGCTGAACCCCAACATCGAAAGTGTGATGATCGACGGCGCCTTGTTCCAGTCTGAAGTGGAGGCTCGGAAAATCATGGCTGTGCCCACGGTGCTGCTGAATGGCGAACCTTTCGCCCAAGGGCGCATGACGCTCGAAGAAATCGTGGCCAAGATTGACAGCGGTGCCGCACAGCGCGGGGCGGCAAAATTGAACGCGGCCGATCCGTTTGATGTGCTGGTGGTGGGTGGCGGCCCGGCCGGCGCATCGGCCGCGATCTATGCCGCACGCAAAGGCATCCGCACCGGCATCGTCACCGAGCGCTTTGGCGGTCAGGTGCTCGATACCCTGTCCATCGAAAACCTGATTTCCGTGCCGCATACCGAAGGGCCGCGTTTGGTGACGGCGCTGGAACAGCATGTGCGTGAATACGCCGTGGATATCGTCAACTTGCAGCGTGCGGAGGGCCTGGAGCCCGCGGGGCCGGACGGCTTGGCCACGGTGCGGCTGGCCTCCGGGGCGGCACTGAAGGCACGCAGCGTGATCATCGCCACGGGCGCCCGCTGGCGAGAAATGAATGTACCCGGCGAGAAGGAATATCGCGGCAAGGGCGTGGCCTATTGCCCGCACTGCGATGGTCCGCTCTTCAAGGGCAAGCGCGTGGCCGTGATCGGTGGCGGCAACTCCGGCGTCGAAGCGGCCATCGACCTCGCCGGCCTTGTCGCCCATGTGACGTTGATCGAGTTCGACGGCAAATTGCGCGCCGACGCCGTGTTGCAGGCCAAGCTCAACAGCCTGCGTAATGTCACGATCATCACCAGCGCGCTCACCACCGGTGTCACGGGCGACGGCGAAAAGGTGAATAGCCTGGTGTACCAGGATCGCGCCACCGGTAGTTCGCACACGGTCGCACTGGAAGGCGTGTTCGTACAGATCGGCCTGCTGCCCAATACCGATTGGCTCAAGGGCACCCTGGCACTGTCACCGCGCGGCGAAATCGAAGTGGATGCACGCGGCCAGACTTCACTTGCCGGTGTGTTTGCAGCAGGCGATGCCACTACGGTGCCGTACAAACAAATCATCATTTCCATGGGCGAAGGCGCGAAAGCGGCGCTGGGCGCGTTTGACCACCTGATCCGTAGCCCCGTAATCCAGCCTGTAGCAGAGCGGCTGGCCGCCTGAACACCTAACCGACCGAGGCGTGCGGGTTGAGGCTTGCAGGCCAGTCCCAGACTGTTTTTTGATCCGCATCAGGGTAGCGCAACGCGAACAGGCTATAAAGAAGGCGTCACCTCATTATCGAGTACGCTGATGGGCTTTACCGCACACCCGACCGCGCACACCCGCGGCGAGGGCAAACTAGTCAGTGCCGCCGAGGCGGTGCGCCTGATCCGTGACAACGACACCATCGCCACCGGCGGCTTCATCGGCATCGGCTTTGCCGAGGAAATCGCCATCGCGCTGGAAGAGATGTGGGACGCCAGCGACAAGGAGCCGCCAGCCATCGGCCGGCCGAGCAATCTCACGCTGGTGTATGCCGCCGGCCAGGGCGACGGCCAGTCGCGCGGGCTGAACCATCTCGCGCACGCCGGCATGATCAAGCGCGTCATCGGCGGCCACTGGGGCCTGGTGCCGAAGTTGCAACAGCTCGCCATCGGCGGCCAGATTGAAGCCTACAACCTGCCGCAGGGCGTGATCACTCATTTGTATCGCGACATTGCCGCAGGCAAGCCGGGCCATTTGTCGCGCGTGGGCCTGGGCACCTTTGTTGACCCGCGCTTCGGCGGTGGCAAGCTCAATACTCGCACCACGGAAGATCTGGTCGAGGTCATGACCATCCGCGGACAGGAGTACCTTTTCTATCACGCGTTCCCGATCAACGTCGCCATCATCCGCGGCACCACTGCCGACCCGGACGGCAACATCACCATGGAACGCGAAGCGCTCACACTGGAGGTGTTGTCGATCGCCATGGCCGCACATAATTCCGGCGGGCACGTGATTGCGCAGGTGGAGCGCCTGGCCGAACGCGGCTCGCTCAATCCTCGCCAGGTCAAGGTACCCGGCATCCTCGTCGACTGCGTAGTGATCGGCAAACCGGAAAACCACCAGCAAACCTTTGTCACCCCCTACAGCCCGGCGTATTCCTCGGAACTGCGGGTTCCCGCGAGCCAGGTGCCGCTGATCGAAATGAGCGAGCGCAAGATCATTGCGCGGCGCGCGGCCATGGAGCTCAAGCCCAACAACGTGGTGAACCTGGGCATCGGCATGCCCGAGGGGGTTTCCAGCGTTGCCCATGAAGAGAAAATTCTCGACCTGATGACGCTCACCGCCGAGCCGGGTGTGGTCGGCGGCATCCCCGCCGGCGGGCTCAACTTCGGCGCCGCCACCAACGCCCAGGCCATCATCGACCAGCCCTACCAGTTTGATTTTTACGACGGTGGCGGACTCGATGTCGCCTTCCTGGGCCTGGCGCAGGCCGAGCAGCTGCCCTTGCAGGAC
>CAYSKY010000003.1:15400-25951 GCA_964431425.1 uncultured Burkholderiales bacterium | reverse complement strand
CCTGGGAGCATGAAGCAATCGTGTCGCGGTTCCGCCCCTGGATTGAGCGTGGCAACCTCTTTGTTCTGGAAGATGTGCCGGCTCCGGAACTGCGCCTGCTGTACAAACATGCGCGGGCCACGGTGTGCCCGAGTTTCTACGAAGGGTTCGATTTTTCGGGCGTGGAAGCGATGCGCTGCGGTGGCGCGGTCATCGCATCCGATATTCCTGTCCACCGAGAGATTTATGGTGATGCGGCAGAGTACTTCAGTCCGTATTCGACGAAGGACCTGGTGACCGCACTTGGGGCTGTGATTGAGCCCACGCCAAAGTCGCAACAAAGGCGTCAGGCGCTGGTCGGCTGCGGAGCGGTGATTTCAGGGAAGTACACCTCGGAGACCATCCTTCCGCAATGGCAGCAGTATCTCGAATCGCATCGCCAGTTTTCCACGGGAACCAAAAGATGAGCACCGACAAGGCGTGGGAGGAGTGGGGGCAGCGGGATCCCTACTTCGGCGTCATCACCAACAAGAAATTCCGCCGCACCGACATCACCTCGGAGGCGAAGGCCGAATTTTTTGAGTCCGGCCGGGTTCATGTCGAGTACGTGATGCAAATGATTCACCAATACATCAACCCGCAATTTGTCCCCAATCGGGTGCTCGATTTTGGCTGCGGAGTCGGACGCCTGGCTGTGCCGTTCGCCAGTATTGCGCCAGAAGTCGTGGGGCTGGATGTATCGACCGGTATGCTGGCCGAGGCCCACAAAAATCTTGCAGAAATGGGTGTCGCCAACGTGACGCTGGTTGAGTCGGACGACGAACTCACCAGGCTGACAGGCGATTTCGACCTTATCCATTCCTACATCGTGTTTCAGCACATCCCGCCGGAGCGGGGCAGGGAAATTTTCAAAGCGCTGCTCGGCCACTTGAGGCCGGGGGGCGTGGGCGCGCTCCACTTTGCGTATTCCAAGGCACACTTTGCCGCCAACCACGGTGTGCCGCCGGAAAGTCGGCCGACTGACGTCGCCGTAGCCGTAGAAGTTGACGCAGCCGAAGCCCAAGCCCAAGCAATACCAACGCCCGCGAACGCCGACCCCGAAATGCAAATGAATCCTTACCCGGCGACGGAATTGCTATTTGCGTTGCAGTTGGCAGGCGTTCACCGCTTTCACGCCGAGTTCACCGACCATGGTGGCGAACTGGGCATATTTCTGTTTTTTCAGAAAACTGCCGCCTAGTCCGACTCCAACATCCATTTCAAGGTTTCGTGCAGCGGCGTGACCGGCACTTTGCCGATAATGCTCTCAAGCGCATCAAGGCTACCGACAAGTGAGCGGACTTCGTTTGCACGAACGAAAGCGGGATTGACGCGAATTTCCGGGGAGTGCCCGGTTAGCACGCGTAACGAGTCCAGGATGGACATGAGCGAATGGCCCACACCAGAGCAGACGTTGAACGTCCGCCCCTTGCCGCCCGCCTCCATCAAGCGGCGGTAAATCTGCACGACGGCGCGCACGTCTGAAAAATCCCGGGTAACGTCCAGGTTGCCCAGCTCAAGAACTTCTGCTCGTCGCCGGAATGCATCAACAATTTTCGGCAGCAGAAACTGCTTGGACTGCCCGACGCCGGTATAGTTGAATGGCCGGACAATGGTGATCGGCACGCGGTCCTGCCAAAGGCTGGCCATATGCTCCATGGCAAGCTTGCTGACGGCGTAATCGTTGGCGGGCGCCGGACTCACAACTTCGGCAATGACGCCCGCTGTTGAGTTGCCATAGACGTTTGCGCTGCTGGCAATCAGCACGCCTTTTTGCTTTGCAGTTTCGGCCAGCGCTGCCAGCAGATTGTGTGTTCCTACGATATTCGTGCGATACATATTATCGATATCGCTGTGCCCGACGAAAGCGATGGCCGCCAGATGAAAAACCACATCAGGATTGGCATCAGCGACAGCGTTGCCCAACGCATCGGTATCCAGCAGATTGCACCGGTATGTGCCCGGGCGGCCATCCATTGATGTGCCCGAAACCTCATAGCCCGCCTCTTTCAACTCAGACGCGAGATACCTTCCGGTAAAACCGTCCAGGCCGGTGATGAAGGCGCGCGTCATTTTCAGAAGCTGAATCCCGCAGCATTGCGCCGCAAATCCGCGGCGACCATCATTTGGCAAAGCTGCTCGAGAGACGTTTTCGATTCCCAGCCAAGCTCGTTGCGCGCCTTGCTGGCATCGCCGATCAGCAAGTCCACTTCAGCTGGACGATAAAACACCGGGTTTACGCAAACCAGTGTCTTGCCCGTAGCGGTATCGATGCCGACCTCGGCCTTACCACTACCCTTGAACTCAAGATCAAACCCCGCAGCCTTCGCGGCCATCGATACGAAATCC
Organism: uncultured Burkholderiales bacterium; assembly: GCA_964431425.1. GTDB lineage: Bacteria > Pseudomonadota > Gammaproteobacteria > Burkholderiales > Usitatibacteraceae > UKL13-2. Next base: position 23,584 of record CAYSKY010000003.1, on the reverse strand, counting down.
CGCACCGACTGGGTACGGCCCGTGGCGAGCACAAAGGTATCTGGCCCACTGGTCTGGAGTATCCGCCACATGCCCTCCACAAACTCCTCCGCATAGCCCCAATCTCGCTTGGCATCCAGATTGCCGAGCTCCAGCACGTCCTGCTTGCCGAGCTTGATCTTTGCAAAGGCATCGGTGATTTTTCGGGTAACAAATTCCCGACCACGCAATGGTGATTCGTGATTGAAGAGTATCCCGCTGGCGCCAAAAATGCCGTAGGACTCGCGGTAGTTCACCGTCATCCAATGTGCATAAAGTTTGGCAATTCCATACGGGCTGCGTGGATAGAAGGGCGTTTGCTCTGATTGTGGAACTGCCTGTACCTTGCCAAACATTTCGGATGTACTGGCTTGGTAGAAACGAATGGACGTGTCAACAAGGCGTATGGCCTCGAGCAGGTTGACCACTCCCAGGCCGGTAATCTGACCGGTTGTGATGGGCTGGTCAAACGATACCCCCACGAAGCTCTGTGCTGCGAGGTTGTAGATTTCGTCAACACCGATCCGCTCAACCAACCTGGTAGTGGCACCAAAGTCAGTAAGGTCGTATTCGACCAAATGGAGATTCGGGTTCCTGGCTACACCCAGCTCCTCAAGCCTCCAGAAATTGACAGAACTCGTTCGTCGATACGTTCCGTAGACCGTGTAGCCTTTCTTGAGCAGGAGCGCTGCAAGGTACGCGCCATCCTGGCCGGTAACTCCGGTAATGAGTGCTATGGGCATATTTTTTGGGGTTATGTTCTCGATCAGGGAACCATGGCCGTCTGGCTGCATCAATACCCAGCGACATGAAATGCTTCTTGTCAGTTTCCCGCGCTAATCACACCTGTTTTCCTCCAGACAACGAGACGGCGAACGCGGCAGTTGGAAAACGTCGGTAACAGTATTCAGGTCGTGAGCGCCTGTGGCTGCATTTGGCTCGAGTATGCCACCCTCGTGCCACTCGTTCCAAGCGTACAAATACACTATTCTGCCACTGGGGTGCGCATGGGCTGCTACCAAGTCATCGACAAGCTTCCTCGTCATTTGCAGATTGTGCCGAAACAACGCGTCGGTTTTGCCAACCAGAAACCGAATAATGCGCCGGTCACCAATGAGAACGTCTTGGCGTGGGCGCTCGTCAAAGTTCTGCAACATGCAGGGGCTTACGGGTTTATTTGAATTGACCAGTGGCGCAAACACGCCGGCTTCAAGTTCAGGATAAGGTGTGGCTGATTGCAGCTTGAACGGGGGAACAAGACAAGTCACGCCATCTGCATTGCTGGCCGTCGACCAGCCCGGTGCTCCTGCCTGAATCTGCACAAAGGGCTCTACTCCAAGCCTTTCAAGCGATGCTCGCTTCAGTGCGCCCAGAAACCGGTCCACAGTCAGTACATGGCAGGATGTATCACTGCACTTTTTATCTCCGGCTGGCCGAATATTCCGGTGATCGCCCATTACAAACACCGGGCGCCCATCAGTCGTTCGCAGATAGTTGGGGTTGGCGAAGTAACCGACTAGTGCGCTGACCACCGCCGGCGTATTGGCCTCGGTGATGAGCATGTCTTCTTCCCAGGGCGGCGAATAGAGCGCAAGGTTAAACTTGAGCCGCCCGTCTACGTTAGCACGCAAAAATGAGGCCAGTGCCTCTGGCAAGACCTCGCCGCCACTAGCACTGCTCCAAAACCAGTAGAAGCTAAAAAAGGTTAGCCCGGCATCAGACGCTTGCCGTATATGCTTGGCGAGAACCGCTGTTTCGCTTTGGTCGTAAAAGCCAATTGCCGGCTTAAGGCCTATCCATTCGCCGCCCCATCCACGCGTATCCTGTCTTATTCCCCGCTCCCGCCCGTAAAAATCAATGACGCCGCCCCACCAGTCTTCGCGTCGAGCATGGACTCTCGCGGTGCCTTCTATCTGCCGCTTTGCGCTCTTGCTGAATGCGCCGAAATAAAAAGCACCAACCTGGTAGGTGGATTCGCTTCCCGCTGTAAACAGATATCGCTTTGATGCTACGTGTCTATAGCGCCTGACGGGCGCAGCTACATTTGGCTTTTTGCCTTTGCCCGCAACCGAGGAAATGCATTTCGCATCGCAAGAAAAGAACGCGATGCCGGTGGGAATCCATCCGCTTCCACCTGGCGCGCGCTTATCGGTTGAATAGAATGTGCTACCGGTTGGTGTCCTATAGCCAAATACCGGAATCGCACTTCGGGCCGGCGCATAAAATGCGATGCCATCTTCCGCGTATCCAACCCGCAAGATGTCGTCCCGAGAGGGTGAAAGAAGGTGGCCCTTGTCCGGATGTGAAAAACGATAGACGGGGACTGCGCCTAACTTCGGAGCGGGGGACGGAAGCGCATTGAAGGCAACCCCCTCGTACTGCCATTCCTCCGGCAATCCGGCCGGATTGAACCGGCTTAGCCCACTGGGGAGCCGATTGGCGGCCCCCGCCCAAGCCACCGTTGCCAGCAACATAAGCGTGGCAGCGGCGCTAGCCCTTCGCAGCAGGCGAAGTTGTTGAAGGGATGTTTGCAAATGGAAACACTCCGGAGACAACAGTTTTCGCCGAGGGTTTGGATGCTCGCCTAGAGCGCGGAAGCTTCAACGGGCACGCAGAACTACATAGTCCTGATGGGAAAAATGCTCACCCGTCTCAATGGCGACGACGTCAAACCATCGGCTCCACGTCTTTCTGACGTAATCATGCTGGTGAAAGGTCTCCCGATAGTAGTCGCTTTGAGGGCCGACGACATCATCCAAGCGGGTCCCAACCACTGCGTCATCAATTCCTGACTGAATCAAGGTCAAAATCCGGCGCATTGGTGTTGCGCTCCTCAAGAGAGCATATTCAGACTGGATGGTCACCAGCGCATGCCCGCCCGGCCTCAAGACCCGGCTCAACTCCGCCAGCCACAGAAACTGGTCAGCTTCAGTCAGGTGGGTGAAAATTGAAATTCCGACGACGAGATCAATGCTCTGTGATCTGAGGTTTGTTGGTGGTTGCGACGAAATCGCGTCATAGGTACCGGCCAGGTTTTGCTTGCACCAAGCTGCATTCTGCGGATCAATGTCCACGCCCGTAACCCGCATCCCTGCATGTGCAAAATGTCGCGCCACCCTGCCGCATCCAACGCCCCAATCAAGGACAGCCGTTTCCGACGATAACTGCATTTGGGTACGTGCCGCCACAATTTGTTGGATTACCCGAAAAGACGCATAGCCGGTAAACAGGTAATCCAGCTTGCTGAGTGACGACATAACTCGATCGATCTGCGCAGGCATCGGGACAATCGCGTTTTCCAAAGTGCTCAGCACGTTTGGCGGCAAGTAAAAGTAGTCGCCATAGCCGCCAAGCCTTACCCCATTCCTGGTGAGAAAAACCCGCGCCTCGGCTCCTGCATCTATGGGAACGACTCGCGCTGAAAGCCTGAGACCGTGAAGATGATTTCCAAGCAGTTCGTGCTGGGGCGCGGCGTCCCATTTCACCATCTCTATCTTGCAGTTCTCGCCCATCGCGACGACGCCTTCTGGTTCTGCGAGGTGGCAGGCCGCAACAAAGTTGATGGCATCGCCCTCGACGGAGATCGGCGAAAACCTTATCAACGGATGCTCGCGCGCCATCGGTAGCAGCAACTGGATAGTCTCGCTTCCAATATCCACCACCCGCTCCAACCGCCCAAATTCCACACCGTCGGAAATGGCGCGTATTGTCAGATTCATTGGCGACGCGAGTGGCAGATAGTCGGAGAGAAAAAACTCAAACCCTCCTGGAAGCTCTCGTAAAGCTGCCAAATCCGTCAAATCAGCCTCGGGAAAATACCGCCCCAACTGGCGGCCATAGACAATACCCAATGCTCGGGCGGTCATCATGACATGGCCATCAAAGGCAATTTCAACCAGCAGTGGTCGCGTCGGCGTAACCAAATCAACTGCCAGGCCCTTCAGGTAGCGCCCGGACAACTCGCAACCCAGGAGACAGTTGGGATTGATTGCAGCCTTGAATCCGCCCTCAGACATATCCATTTGCATTTGCTTTCTTCTAACTTTTTCTTCGAACGTTGGGCACCCGGCAAGCTGCCATCTAGGTCTGATCAGTCGCCCAAGGATAGGCGCCATACGCGACGCTCATTTTGGTGCCAACCTTGGTCGGCTCTGCCTCGACCAGCAGGCGGTCACCCCATCGGTGACTTGCCTTAATAAGAAATCCACAGTCCCGTAAGATTGCCTCGACGCAGGCGGCGTTTGGTGCCCAGAAATTTGTAGGGTCATCAGCCAAACTACCGCCTTCGTAATATCGGCAAAGCGGCACATTTGAAGAATCGGGCGTCCCGAGTTCCTCAACATAAGTCTCAAGAAATAGTGTTCCGCAACAGACCTGCCGCAGTTTCCAGATGGCTGCCGGGATATCAGGCAGGTGGTAGATCACGCCCAGGCACAGGACGATGTCAAACTGTCCCAGGTGCGGGCCAATGTCATATACGTTGGCAACCAGATGCCTTATCGAAATTCCCATTACCTCTTCCGTAATCGAAAATCCCGATACTGTTTTGGGGCGGTAGTCGAGCGCGGTGACATCAGCGCCCCGCTTGTGAAGTTCCGATGAATAGAAGCCATCACACGAACCAACATCAAGCGCAGTCTTGCCTGCCAGGCTTTCGGGCAAGTGCATTTCCTGAAGCAGGAAATTCGGGTCATATGATCCCGGTGTGACCACATCAGGGAAAATTTCAAACTTTTGGTGCCAATGCTGGTATTGCTCTACCAATTTAATTGCTGTTGTCTTGTCCACTATTCCACCCTTGTTTACTCAATTAAACGCACTGACTCTCGTGAAATATCCCGTCTTCCATTCTGATTGAATCGGGCTGGATTACTCGTGGAGCTTCTGCCACCACGGTCTCTGCCGGTATTCTTTCAGCTCTTCGAGCTCACGGGAGATTTGCTCAATTTCAACGCGGCAAGTAGCGATTGCATTGTTGTGATCCTGTTGTTCCATGTCCATCTTGGTGCGCGCCGACTCAATCTCCGCGAGTAGCGCCCGGGCATAATTCTCCGAACGTTCGGCGCGGTCTGTAAGGGCCGCCACATAGGCGCCCGCCTCGACCATCTGCCTCTCACGAGCACCCCGTTCAGTTTCGTAGTTTTCCAGCAGGCCGGCCTGCTCGACAAGCAAGTGGTGGTTGTAACTTTCTGCCCGGTCCGCACGCTCGCTTATTGCTTGCGTGTAGCGCTGCATTTCAGATTTCTCTTCCTTCCACTTCCCGATCTCGGTTTCGAACGTCTTGTTCATCTCATCGACCGTGAGCTTGTGGCGCTCCAGCAATCTGGAGTGGTCACGCTGCAACTGCTGGCACTGCCGCTCTGCCTTATCCGCCCGATCGCACAACGCGCGCACTTGGCGCTGCATCTCCAATCGGTCCTCATCCCAACGCTGCTTCTCAGCCTCGAAATCGCCGTTGAGCTGCGCAATCATATTCTGCGCCGCCTTCTTCAGGTTGGAACATTCCTCTTCATGTTGTCCAAGGATCATCGCGCGCTCATCTTGAAGCTGAGCCACATGCCGCTCGACAGTCTTTAGCCGCTCGCTCAATGCGCCGGAATAACGAACAGCTTCGTCAAGCCCATGGGACCACCTGATGCACGCATCCTCGAACGCCGCCTTCTGCTTCGAAATCTCCTGCTCAAGGCCCTGGGCATAGGACTCTGCACGTGTCGCGCGCTCTTCCACTTTCGCCAGGTGGGCGCCAGCGGAAGCTTGCATCCGGGTCCAATGGGCGCGTTCGCCAGCTATAACTTCAGCGTCCCTTTTCCGGGCTTCGATCAACGAAGCGCAGTGCTCCTCAGATCTGCGCGCGCGCATCAATGCTGCTGCGTTCTCGGCGGCCTCTGTATCAAAAGTATGGCGCTGCTGAGCCGAGTCACCCGATAGTTCGAACACAATTCTTTCAACGGGATAGCTTGGCGCCTGTATGCCCGATTTGAAGACCCTGCCAACTGCTGTCCCTGCAAAAGACACGTAGGGAATCTTGGACCACGGGACAAAGCCGACAAGTTCCAGCGCAGCCTGGGAGCGCAGCGCGGCCTGCGGCAGTCGTATTCTGCCCCTTGACAACTCTTCAACCTTTTTCCAGACGGCATGAGGCACCTTTTTCAGATCGCGCACATCGCCAAGGTCTGCTACCAACGAGTAGATCCAGCGCAGCCCTGGCGAGAAAAAACCTTCAGCCGGAACAAACATTAGCGCCCTGGATTGCTCACATGATTTGCCTGCAGCGTTAATTGCGGCGTAAATGCCGGTGCCGTATGACTCTGGCGCCTCCAACTGCAGGTCATGCAGCAGCCAAGAAAACATGGAAATGTGATCATTTAGCTCGGTCGCACCTGCCTCAGCAAAGTCGAAAAGATAGACCTCGCCGTCCGAAAGCATCACATTGTGTGCAGACAGATCGTTCCAGTACAGCCCCTTTGTCACCATGTATCGCAACGCAATCAGCAGACGACAGGCCAGCGCAACTTTGTCGCTTATCGCAGAAAATTTTCTGCGCGTCTTTGTCAGGTACAGGTGATTGAGCAGAATTCCATGCTTGCGCTCAGTCGCTAGCCAAGCCGCTCCGTCGGCAATGCCAGACGCTAGCAACTTGGGAACAAAACTTGCACGCTTGAGAAGCACATACGCCGCAAGTTCCTGCTCGTGTTTGATTTGATTGTCGAGATAATTTAGCGGGAACCTTTTTATCGCGGCCGCGCCAGAGAGGAAGATGCGTGTACAGGATGTTTCAAAGGGCGCAGGATAAAACCCTGTGTCAATTTCATACGCGCTGGACGCAGCTAGCGTTTTTTTTTTAGGAAATAGATGGGGCGCGCATTCTTTTCCGAGACACCAAGCAGGGTAACGTCGACTTCAGTCAGTTTCTCGAGCATTTCCGATGGTTCATCAGGCATGTACTCGTAGTCCTTGGACGAAGACAACTCAATTATGACAAAGTCAAAACTCGAAACGATGTCATTCAATATGAGTTTGGCTTCTTCCCGCCCATTGCCGGCAACCAGATAGTGAATAACGCTGAAAAGCAGGCAGATATCGTGCTGCCCGGCGAGCGACTTGTACTCTGAAAAGAAATCGAATTTGCGAAATTCGACGGGGCTATCGATAACACTCGCCAGTTCGACGCAATACTCGTGAAGCAATCCATCGTATTCAAGCCCGGTGACACGTGAAAAACACTCGGATAGATAGAATGAAACGTAGCCCATATTGCAGCCAACATCCAGAACCGTCATGTTCTGTATTGGAAGCCCTGCGAACGCATCAATAACCAGTTTGCACCGCTCTATGCACTCGCGCTGCACCGGACCGCCGTGGTCAATCTTGATGCCGTAAACCGGTTGATACAGTTCGCGCTGCGGGTGGCGATCTGCAAGTTCATTGATCAACTCCTTCAGCCGTGACGCGTCAACCGGCTTCGCTTTGGAGTTGACCTGCGGGTTTTTGTTCTTGAATTCCTCGGATTGCAGAAACTGCGTAACCAACCAATCAAGCGATGGCGCAACTTCGAGCCACTGGGCAATGGCGGACTCCGAATCAGGGGCGCGATCAAGCAACAGCCGGTAAAGGCTCTCGACGTCTTCTCGCCGCGGCTTGATGGCTCGAAGCCCCATGTTTAGTCTCCTCTCGCCTTTTGGAAAATAAAGTGAACGCCCAAATGGCCATCATCGTTGGTGGGCAGGCAGATTACCGGATGGCCCGCCACTTCGGATAGCAGGGCCATCACTTGATTGAGGTCGTAGTCGAACATATTTATGGTGCCCTCGGGCGGATTCCAACCACTGTCGACGAGATCCACCAAAGTGCCGCCATCCCGGCGGTAAAAGCGTGCCTTGGGCTGTTCGTGCAATAGAAACTGACGATCTTTTGCGTAAGTGAGCTGGATTGACCCAATGCCGCCCACTTTGAGGCGCTTGCACATTTCAGCGATTAGTCGGTAGCCCCTTTCGGGCGGAATGTGCTGAAGAACGATATAGGTGTTGATCAAATCAAATTTTCCAACTACCCGGCTCAGGCCATCATCGCTTTCCACCAGGTCAATGTTTGATAGCCCGCTCAGCTTTGCATGTTTTGCCGTGAGTTCAAGCATCGCAGGGGCAATGTCCACGCCCACTGCGAATT
>CAYSKY010000003.1:0-15390 GCA_964431425.1 uncultured Burkholderiales bacterium | reverse complement strand
CGTGCCGCAACCAACGTCGAGCACGCGCTCTGGCGCAAACCCACTGACGAAGAACTTTTGGACAAAAGCAAACAGGTCAGAAACAAAGCGGTCCCCCGAGGCCATAAAACTTTTCAACTTGTCTGCGTCCATCGCAGCCGAGCGGTACTCCTCTTGGCTGAGAACCCCCCAAAATGGGTCTTCCTCTGCTACGCGCTTCCAATCTCGGTCTGTATCCCGCTTCTGTTGAACCATTCTGTCCTCAATTCGCTTTATGTTGAACCGTGACCGGCTATTGCATGCGGCGATCTAGCAATTCGGAAAACATCGTTCGTGCGATTCCCGCGATTCTCACTGGCGCCAATTCCGAAGATATCGCCGCTCGGCCACGTTCGGCGAACTCGCGCCGTAACGGCGCCGCAAGCAAAGATCGCATCATGGCAGATGCCGCACCTACGTCCGGGTCCGCCCAGCGTGTCCCGCTGGGATAGGCGCCAAATGCCCTTTCGGTTTCTATCACATTGCACGGCACGAGCAGACTATTCTCGCGGTTCATGAACTCAAGATTGCCCGAATATTCGCTCGCTATTACCGGTACTCCTAGCGCCATGGCTTCAGCGCATGTGAGACCGAAGCCCTCTGCACGATGGAGGCTGACGTAAACGTCCAACGACTTCAGAAAGTCAAAGGTATCGATTCTGCTGAGTGTCGCTTCGATGAAAAGAACCCGCTCCCCCTCGGCGGCAGCCCGAATCATTTCGTAGTCGTAGGCACCTTGCGTCCTGCCATTCACCTTAAGCACCAAAAAGCAATTGTCGTCCTGGCGAAAAGCCTGTCCAAATGCCTTTATCAGACCGCCGACATTTTTCCGCTCAATTACGCTCAATGGATCAAACATGAAGCCGAATAGCGTGGCGTTCTCAGGTAGACCGAATTTCCGACGATTGGGTTTTGCGTGCTCGATGGCTGTGAAGTCAAGCGTATGAGGTAAAACTCGAACAGGAACCGAGACGGTACGCGCTATTGCTTCCGCCGAATAACGGGACGGCGTCCAGATTTCGTCGAAGAGCGCTTCGCACTTCTTGTATTTTGCGGGCAGTTCTTCAGTCTCCCAAACCCAATACCCAACATTTTTCTTCCCCCAGAACGAAGCGGGCATGAACGCCTCAAGCAGCCCAGTCGAGTCAGCATTGGCGACCGCAACCGCAACGTCTGCACCGCTTGACGGCCAGCCGAAAAGCTCAGCCTTCGAAGGTAGCGAGTCCAGCAGTGCTTTGGGGTGCGGCAAGGACATCAACGTGTTGGCAAGCCCGGTTGCAGCAAGCGTTGCCCTCATACTCCGGCCAGACTCGCCCATACCAGATTCCGCATTGAAATAGCCGGCACAATTCACCAGCGGGCGAAGCGCTTCACGCTCGCCCACCTCTGCTTTCAAGCGGAGGAAATACGCATAGTTCTTCTTGGGACTCAAGCCTGGGATAGCGCTTTTCTCAAAGTCATCCAACTGCGAGACGCTATCGCCAAACTTCTCAACATAGTGGTCGACTGGCTTGATTTCAGCTTCGTCTGATAAGAACGACAGCACCTCGGCTGTGCTGAGCACCGAACTGATCTCATATCGGCGTGCGTCAATGGCGTAAATGCTCGGGGTCGCACGTGAGAGTAGCCCCTTGTGGGTGTACAGAAACCGCATCTTGTCGATGAGTTTGTTTTCACTGGCGGCAAACTCGATAAATAGTGAGATGTCATCCAGTGATAGCCCCAACTCATTTCGATGCTGGCGAAGCCATGCGGAAAAGGCGCCAATCTGCGCGGCATCCCAGATGACGGGAAAATGAATCTGAAGGTCCCCGCGAAGGAAGTAGATATTAAGAATACGCCCCACGCCACCGCATGACGCCCTTAGCATGTCCGCGTGTTTGCGTGTCAGCTTGAGCTGCTTTACACCGTGCGCGCTTATCCAATTGGCAAAGGCTTCGAATACTTTCGGGTCACTCCACATTCCGGCGTGTTTGTCGAGAACATCGCGCCGGTTCGCTTTGCGCAGCCGTGCAAAAGTATCTGCCACATGGTCAGCAACCTCTTCGGTTTCGAATGCAAGCAACTTTTCGAAACCGTACTCCCTTACTCCGCTGTCACTGACCCACCCGCGGAAAGCTGCATCATCGTGATCATGCAGGGCGCCAGAGTAGGTTGCCGTCACGTCGCCCCGCATCTTTAAAAGGAACTCGAAAAGCAACACTGCATTGGGACGGTTGGGCAGTTGATTTCGCGACATGAGAAAGCGGCAAAAACCGTCCGCATCGCCAACCGGGCAAGGTGTCGGGACGTTTGCGCGAGCCGCCCATTGCATGATGTTGCGAACAATGCCCATGGGCATTGGCACGCCGTTGGACAGGGTTTCGAACGCGTACGGCCAGCTACTGGACTGTTCGTAGCCTGCCTCAAACAGGGCTGAGGCATACTGGTCTGTAAGCATCTTCAAGACGGGAAGGTTCTCCAAACGGTGCCGGTTCTGATGCTTCGAAAGCGATTGCGGCGCAAACGGGATATATCCGGAGAAGTGGAAGAAACTCAGCGGCTCGCCGTCAACCCGCCAGCCGTCCGCTGAATGTGTAAGCGTGCGTTCGTGCAAGTTCCAATAGGCAGCGTTGTAGCCGGGGTCATAGATGATCTTGTGATCCGGGAAAAACCCGGGCACCAGGTCCATCCATTTCTGGTCAACAAACAAGCCATTGGGTATATCAACAATGCAATCCCTGTACAGCTTGGTCATCCACCAGTCCAGCAGTTGGGTAGCAGAACTGGAATTCTTCAAACCGATGAAGCCAAGGTTGTATGTTCCGCTTTGCAGGATGGAAACATCGCTCGGCATGGCATCATCGTAATAGGGCTTGCGCATATGCGGCGTCAAAACGATTGAAGCGGACTCAAGTGCTTCATAAATCGCCGTCAACGGCCTGAACACCAGGATGTCAGGGTCGATATAGAGCAGTGTTTCGTAGTTGCGCTTCTGAAAGAAATCAGCCAGCGCAAATGGCTTGACCGCCGTATTTAGCTCCATGATGGAGTAGCGGTAAATGAACCGGCTGATATCGGGAATGGCAACGTCCCCCAGTTCAACTATTTCTGCGCCGCACGGCAGACTGGCCGGGACGTACCCATCCGCTTTGTCGACGAGGACAATGATGAAGTCGTTTTCCGGGTGGTGGCTCTTGTAGGACTCCGCCAGAGTCTTTGCATAAGCAAAATAATTCTTGGAGACAATGGTTACCGCTGCATGCTTAGACATGTTCTCTCTCTTTTTTCCCGGCTATATCGCGCGGAATAGTTCTGAGCAAGGCAGCCGCCGATCGCGCTGGTTTGATCGCAGGCTCGGTGGTGACTTCCCCTGCATCCCGCTGCGCCTCAGGCGGGTTGTCGACGTAGTGCGATTCGGCGTCGAAACCTGAAGAAAACTCTTCCGGTAACTGACTGCGCAACAGTGCTTCCATGACTGCCATCTGATTCTCCAGGCGCCTCAGCAGCCGCTCCTGCGCACCATCTCCCTCAAGCCCCATCCAGCGGCGGAAAACTACGCCAACTACAGGCAAATCCGCCAGCGCGGCGCGCTTGATCGCCCGGTCCATGGCGGTCAGCGACAGACGCAATACGTTTGCTTCGTCAGAGTTCCAAATCTCTGCCATCAAATGTTGCCGTGATGCGCCGGAGCGCAGCCTGCTTTGGCTCAATTTGAGCGCGGCGGCGTCCGGTTTGCAGGCCAGCAGTCCTGCATACAGCGCGTGAATGAAATCCGCGTCTGTCAATGCTTGCAATTCGTCGATCACTGTTTGGATGCTTACCCCACCGCCAGCATTGGAGTTCTCGGAGTTCAATGGCATGCCGGCATCAACCCGCCCATTGGAAAGCGACTCGCTGTAATGCCGCCATTGCTCCAGCCGTCGTTGCAGTGCCTGACTTTCGCCACAGCGACGCAGGTCGCCGAGCAAGGCAAGCTTCCTGTCGCCAGCGCGAAGCCGCCCCAGGTAGGCTGCCATTCCGGACTTGTCTGCGTCGCGCCGAAGCAAGAGTTGGTATGCGGCCGCCACAAACGCGCGATCCTGCAAAGCCAGCAGCCCAGAAAGCGACGCGACCGGGCCCCTGCCCGAGGCTAGGGGCGATTCAACCTGCAGGCTAAGAAGTGCCTGAATGCCGGGCAATGCAACGGCATTCGCCGTCCCCTCCGGCGAGAGACGCAAATCCTTGACCAATTGCCGCTTGGGGACACCGGAACGCAGCTTTTCGAGGTAATTCCCCAAACCTTCCGGATCAGGCAGTCGATTGAACAAGGTCAAGTAGGCAGATTGAACGAAGACCTCATCATCGAGCGCAAGGAGTTCTGCGAGAGAGGTTGCCTTTTGAACGGCCAAGACGCTTCTGTGTCGGCTCGCAGACATCTAGGTAGCTATCGAAAAGTTCGCTTCAACCGCGTTAATGCCCGGCATACCGCCCCCCCCAAACCCCAGCACCCACGAGCCCCCCAGGCCATTTTTGCCCCGGAAGCCGCACCAATTGGCGATCTAGCCTACTTTGTCGCCTGTACCGCCGTCAGCACCGGATACGCCACCGAGAACACCACGTTCAGGAACTTCTGCAGCTCGGCTGCGGGCGCGTTCGATACGTACAGCAGGTCTTTGTTGTTCACGGCAAAGCTTTGCATCACGAAAAAGCTGTTGGGGTTTTTCAGGTCGATGCGGTAGATGACGGGTACCTTGCCTTCAGGCGTGGTGGCGGCCGGCTGCTTGGGCCACTTGAGGGCGTTGGCGGGTTCAAAGCGGAAGATGAACACGCCTTTCGCGTCGGAGCGGCTGTCCTGCAGGCCGCCCGCGCGGGCCAGCGCCTGGGCAAGGGTGATGCCCTGCGCTTCAAAGTTGATTTCTTCGTTCTTGCCGGTGGCGCCCAGCACGGTAAAACTCAGTGGCTGGAACAGGGCCGTCACCACGTCGCCGGCCTGCAGGCGCACGTTCTGCTGCGGGTCGCGAATGATGGTTTCGAGCGGCAATGAGTACACATTGCCACCGCGCGTCACCTGGATGGTCATTTTGTTCACGGGCTGGCGCACCCCGGCGGCGGCGGCCAGGGCATCCAGCAGGCGCTCATTGCTGGGCGTGATGGGGAGGCGGGTGCTGTTGGTCACTTCACCCACCACGGTCACATTGGCCGAATAGTTGCGCGACAGCCGCACCATCACTTCCGGCTGGTTGGCCTTGCCCTTCAGGCGCTTCACCACCTCGTTCTCGATGCCTTGCAGCGTCATGCCGGCGGCCTGGATGCGCCCGGCGAATGGCACCGTAATGAATCCTTCGCTGCTCACAATCTGCTCCGGCAGCACGGTGGAACGCGCCCCCGAGGTGGCCCCGCGCGAATCCAGCGAGCCCACGCCAAACAGGGTGGCCGGCGGCGCCTCCCAGATCGACACTTCCAGGACGTCTCCCGCCCCCACCACATGGGCGGTGCCGGCGGCGTTGCCCAGCTTTTCAGAAAACAGCGTCGTGGTGCGCTGCGCCAGCAGGCTGCGCGTCACGGCGTCGTCCACTTCCACCACCTGGATGGCGCTGGCACCGGGCAGGGCGGCGGCCTCCACTTCGCGGGTGCTGGGTCCGCTGCTGGGAATGCTGGCGCAGCCGGCCAGCAGTGCGGCCAGCAGCAGGGGAAGGGAAATCACGGTTCGGCGAAAGTTGGGCATGAATTCACTCAGTGGGAAATCGGTCTTCAGGCGCCCGGTTTTCTCGTGGGCACAGCAGGTTGCAGTCTAGCAAATTAACCCGTCCGGACACCCGGTTAACCCGTAACCAGACGTGACCCGGGGATGCTTCGGCGCGCGCCACCGGGGGTTTTTGGCCAAACTCAAGCATTGGCGCGGCTCCCGGGCCAAAAAAGCGCCGAAAGCCGCGCCAATGCTGGAGTTTTGCCGGAATATCGCTTGCGGCGGATCCTGCCACCTCGTTCGTATTGCCGCCGTTCGTCACCGGAATAGGGTGGTCATCGCCCGCCGCCGCCACCCGTCACCTGAACCTTTTCCGGCGCGGTCCAATTCACGGAAACTTCCGACGGTGACATTGTCGCAAACTGGCATAATTTCTCACCTTTGGTTGCGGGGCGAACATTCCCAGCCGAATTCGATCCAATTCATGAATCAGTCAGGAGGTTGTACTCATGTTGAAAATGCTACTTGCAGGCGTGATCGGTGGACTGGCCGCGTTGACGATTTCTGCCGACGCCAAGGCTGCCGATGACCCCAACACGCCCACCGTCGAGGAGATTTTCAAGTCGCCCAGCATGGCCGGCATCACGCTCTCGCCCAACGGCAAATTCATGGCGGCCACCATGCCGTACAAGGGCCGCATGAACCTGGCCGTGGTGGACCTTGAAACGCGCAAGGCTGCGGCTCTGTCCGGTTACGCCGACTTTGACGTCCAGGGTGTGCGCTGGGTCGGCAACGACAAGCTCATGTATTCGCTCGGGCAAAATAATTCCCCGACCGGTCCGGGCCGGTTCGACGGTGGCGGTCTGTTCATCATCAACCGCGACGGCAGCGACTTCCGCCGGCTCTCGATGACCGTGAAAGAAAATCGCGCGCGCAACAATTTTGTCTACCGCGGTCTCGATTACTATCGCCGGATTCCGGGCACGGAAGACGAAATTATCGCCAGCGGCAACATGACGTCCGCCGAATCGGAGGATCTGTACCGACTGAATATCAAAACCGGACGCCATACGCTGATTACGCAAGGACGTCCCGCCGACTACACCGGCAACTGGATCATGGACAGCAAGCTGGTACCGCGCGTAGTGACCGCGTGGGTGAAAGACACGTTGACCTTCGTGATCTATTACCGCAAGGGAGAGGGTTCCCCCTGGTATGAGATCGCCCGCTATGAACGCAACAAGGGCAAGATCTTTGTGCCAATTGCTTTCGAATCCAACGACAACACTTTGCAGGTGGCCTACAACGGCGAACGCGACACCATGGCGGTCTATCGCTTTGACCCCAACGAGAAGAAGCTGGGCGAAATGATCGCCTCGCATCCGCGCTATGACATGGGCGCCACGGCGGACGGCGGCGGCGCACCGGGCGTCATCACCGATCCGCGCACCGACAAGATCCTTGGCTACCGCGTCAACGCCGGCAAGCCGGAAGTGGTCTGGCTGGATGAAAAATACGCGACCACCCAGGCCGCACTGGATCGCGCATTGCCCAATCGCATCAACAACTTTGCACGCACGCCGGACGGCAAGCGCATGCTGGTGACGTCCTACTCCGATGTCATGCCGCTACGCTGGTACATGTATGACGAAGAGGCCAAGACCATCGAGCCGATCGGCTCCGCTCGCCCCTGGCTGGACGGCAAGCTGACCGAGCAGCGGGTGTTCAGCTACAAGACCCGCGACGGGCTGGATATCTCCGGCTACTATTTCCTGCCGAAGAACTACAAGCCCGGCACCAAGCTGCCGACCGTGGTTCACATTCACGGAGGCCCGCACGTGCGCGCCGACACATTCGCCAACGGGTTCGGAGTCAATGAAGGCCAGCTATTCGCGGCCAACGGCTACGCAGTCATCGTGCCGAATTTCCGCATCACCCCCGGGCTCGGCACCAAGATCTACCATTCGGGCTTCGGAACCTTTGGCCGCCAGATGTCGGATGACCACGAAGATGCCCTCAAGTGGGGAATCGAGCAGGGCTTTGTCGATCCGGGACGCGTCTGCATGTCCGGTGCCAGTTACGGCGGCTATGCCGGCCTTCAGGCGCTGGTGCGCAACACCAACGACATGTGGAAGTGCGCGGTGGCCGGCCTCGCCGTGACCGACCTCAATTACCAGCTGACCTCGCGTGATGGCGACTCGGCCGACAGCACTGCCGGCGTGGCGCTGTGGAAGTCGATTCTCGGCACGCAGGATCTGGATGCGCCGATCGTGAAGGAGATTTCACCGCTTTACAATGCAGGCCGCATCAAGAAGCCGGTGTTCCTCTACGCCGGTGAAGACGACATCCGGGTGCCAATCAAGCAGATCTCCCAAATGGCAGAAGCCCTCACGCGGTCGGGCAATCCACCCAAGTCCTATGTAATCAAGAAGGAAGAGGGTCACGGCTTCGGCAAGTTGGAGAATCGTGTCGATACTTGGACGCAGATTCTTGCCTTCCTCGACGAACAAATCGGCAAAAAGAAGTAACCGCTAGCCGTTGCAACCAGCAATCGAATCAAAGAAAAACCCCGCCTCGGCGGGGTTTTTCTTTGCAGCATCACCGCACGCTACTTCTTCAACAACGTTTCTTCCATGAACTTGATCGATGCATAGAACTGGAAGTCGGCGTTGTTCTTCTTGGCAAAGCCGTGGCCTTCGTCCATGGCCATCAGGAACCACACCGGGGTCTTCTGTTTTTTAAGCTGTGCCACAATCTGCTCGGCCTCCGTGTAGGGCACCCGTGGATCATTGCGGCCCTGGACCACAAACATGGGCTTCTTGATTTTCTCGGCGTTGTTGAGCGGCGAGATCTTCTCGAAGAAGGCGCGGATTTCCGGGTCGCGCTCATCCCCGTACTCGACGCGACGCAAGTCGCGGCGGTAGCTTTCGGTATTGGTCAGGAAGGTGATGAAGTTCGAAATGCCCACCACATCGATCGAGCCGGCAATCTTGTCCCCATAGTGCACCGACACGGCCAGCGACATGTAGCCGCCATAGCTGCCGCCGGTCACCAGGATGCGACTGGCGTCCATGTCGGATTGTGTGGCGATCCAGTCAAACAGCGCGCCGATGTCCTTGACCGAATCCTCGCGCTTCTTGCCGTTATCCAGGGCAAGGAACGTTTTGCCGAATCCCGCCGAGCCGCGCACGTTCGGGAAGATCATGGCGATGCCGAGCTCGTTCACCATGTAGTTGTTGCGATTGATGAAGCCCGGCCGCGCCTGGCCTTCCGGGCCGCCGTGGATATTGACGATCACCGGACGCTTGCCAGGGAATTTCTTCGCATCGGGCTGGTACACAAAACCGGAAATCGTGAGCCCGTCAAAACTCTTCCAGCGGGCAATCTTGGGTTCCACGAACTCCAGCGGGTTCACGCCAGCACTGCTGCTGGTGGTCCAGCGCGTCAGTTTCTTGCTGGCAAGGTTGTAGGAATACACATCCCCCGGCGAACGCGACGAGGTGATGTTCACCGCCAGTTCCTTGCCATCGCTGTCCTCGTCATCATCGCCGCCGCTCCAGCGCAGTCCGCCGATTTCACCCGGCAGCAGGGCCGGCCGCGGCAGTTCCTTGTGTGTCGCCAGATCCAGGAACCTGAGTACGCTCGAGCCTTCCTCATTGGTGATGAGGGCGATCAGCTTGGCCTTCTCGGAAACCGAATAGGCATCGATGTCGTGCTTGAGCTGGCCGGTCAGCACCTTTTCCTTGCCGGTGGCAAGGTCAATGAGGATCAGCTGGCGGAATTCGCTGCCGCGGTCGGAAACGGCGTAAAGCGACTTGCCGTCGTGGGTGAAGCGGGCGCTGCTGTAAAAGACTTTTTCCTTGCCATCCGGCGCCGGGGTGACCCGCTTTTTCTCGCCCGTGGCGGCATCCAACAACCAGATGTGGCCTTCGTTGGCCGAAACGTATTCGTTGAACACGATGCGTTTATCGTCCGGCGAAAACCGGAACCCGCCCCAGCCACCGCCATCCAGCGTGGTCAGCACGCGGCTGTCTGCGGGCTTCACCGGGTCGGTCAGATAAATTTTGGTGATGGCTTTGCGGGCGCTGCTGTTTCGGTCCACCCCCACCGTGGCATAAACGATGCGATCACCCTTGCGGGTCCACGCGGGCGCGGCGGCGCGTTCCTTTTCGTCCGACACCGGCGTGACCGCCTTGGTCGCCAGGTCCATCCGGTAGATGCGGAACACCTCGTCGCCGCCATTGGACTTTGTGAAGAGTATGTACTCACCCTTTTTCGGCTGGAAGGTGGCGCCATTGACCGCATCGGGAAAGTCCGTGAGCTGCTGCGGCTCGGCGCCGGGGCTGGCCAGGTAGTGCAGCTGGTTGGCGTTGCCCGCGCGGCGGCGGATCAGCATCCCGGGCTTGGCGGGGTGCCAGGCCACGATGCCGGTGGGCTTGAAGTCGGTGTAGGCGGCCACTTTGTCGGCCAGCGCGCTTTCGATCGCCGGAATCCCGTCCACCACCAGATTGCTGCCCGGTGTGATGAACTGCGCCCAGGACGTTGAAGCGAGCAGCAGGCCCGCCGCGCACAGTGCGCGCATCAGATGTCGGTGTTTCATGTCAGCCTTTCGATTGGGTGATGACGGGGCGCGACGGGTCAGAAACCCACTCGCTCCAGGAGCCTGCGTAAAGCTTCGAGCCTTTCAGGCCCGCGTATTCCATGGCAAAAATGTTCATGCAGGCCGTGACACCGGAGCCGCACTGGTGGACGACGTTACCGCTCGCCACGCCGGGAGCCATGGCGGCGAACTCGTGCGCGAGGTCGGTCGCCGGGCGCAGGGTGAGGTCGGCGTTGAGGTTTTCCTTGTAGAAGCGGTTCAGCGCGCCGGGGATGTGCCCGGCCACCGGATCGATCGGCTCGACTTCGCCGCGATAACGCTCGGGTGTGCGGGCATCGATCAACGCAAACTGCGGGTCGTTGAGGCGGGCCAGCAGTTCATCGGCGCTCCAGAGCATGAGGGGATCGGCACTGCCGCGCAGGGCGGCGGGCACGGGTTGGGGCAGGTCCTTCGACAGTTCGCGGCCCTCGCCGGTCCACTTCGGAATGCCGCCGTCGAGCAGCGCCACATTGGTGAGGCCGATCCACCGCGCCAGCCACCACAGCCGCGAGGCAAACTGCCCACCAACATCGTCATAGGCCACGATCATCGATGTTTCCGTCACACCGTGCCGTGCCAGGAAGGCGGTGAACGCGGCGGGCGACGGCAACGGGTGTCGGCCGTTGCGACCGTTCTTTTCACCGGAAAGGTCGGTGTCGAGGTTGGCGAAATGGGCGCCAGGGATGTGCCCCTCCCGGTACAGGCGCTCGCCCTTGCCGGTGTCCATGAGGTCAAACCGGCAGTCAAAGATGAACCACTGGGAGTCATTGAGGTGCAGGGAAAGTTGCTGCGTGGTGACAAGCATGGGATTCGGCCGGTGACAGGAGAACCGGCATTATCGCGCGGCGGGCGCAGACCCTGTGTTGCAAACCGTGTTTACCTGCCTTGGCGTATCGCTCAGTCTTCTTCCGCCGGCAGCGACGGCGCCTTCGCGCGGTCGGACGAGGTGGCGCGCTTGGCGAGCAGTCCGCTGATTACCACGATGAACATGCCCAGCCAGGCTACCGGCGGCAGACTCTCGTCAAAGAATAACCATCCCGCCAGCGCGGCAAAGATCACGGTGGAGTAGGCGAAGGCGCCCACCAGCAACGTGTTGCCGCTGTGGTACGCCCGCGTCATCGCCAGCTGCGCGAGCATGGCGGCCAGCGCCACCGCCAGCATCGGCCACAGGTTTTGCATCGTCACCGGATGAAATTCCCCGGCCACGGCTTGGGTCAGCGCGCCGCCGATGGTGCCCACCACGGAAAAGTAGAACACCACGCGCCACTCCGGCTCACCGGCATCGCCAAGCTTTTTCACGTTCACATACGCGCACGCCGCGAAGAATCCGGACCCCAGCCCGATCAGCCCCACCACCCACTGGTCGCTGGAAAACGTCGGGCGCAGCAGCAGCGCGATCCCGACAAAGCCCAGCACGATGGCGCCCAACATGCGGGCGCTGAATTTTTCCTTCAGCAGGATGGTGGACAGCAAGGTCAGGAATATCGGCGAGGTGTAATTGAGCGTGATGGTGGTGGCCAGCGGCAATACCGTCAGCGCATAGAAGTAGGCGATGAGCGAAATCGTCCCTGTCACCCCGCGCCAGAAATGCCCGGCGGCGAACTCGGTCTTCACGGTCTGCCGGCGCCACATGACAAACGCCCCGATCGCCACAAACCCGAACGCCGAGCGATACAGCGCCAGCTCCGCGCCGCTGAACTGCGTGGCCAGCGTCTTGGCAATCGAACCCATGGTCGCGAACAAGAGGCCCGCGATGAGCATCCAGGAGGAGGTCATTGCGGTGCCAACGCGCAAGCTAGCGCCAGACTAAAGGTTGGTCTGGCGCCGGAATCGATTGTTTGCCGGCTACCAGGCACCTCGAGCGCGGTGTTCAAACCAAGAAAAGCGAGCGAGCGGGATGCAGGACGGGTGCGCGCCGCGCGCAGAAACCGGAGCGTACGAGTGGGTACGTGAGGATTTCGAGCACGGAGCACGCCCGTCCGGCGCCCGCGCAGCCGCGCTGTCAATCGAGCGCCAACTCTCGCCGAATGAATTCGTGGAAATGGACCATGCCATCCTCCATCGGCGACTGATACGGCCCCTGCTCCTCGCGCCCTTCCTGCCACAACAGCTTGCGCCCGTCCTGCATGCGCTGGCAGATTTCATCGTCTTCCACGGCCGTTTCGTCGTAGGCCTTTTGCTCGGCGGCGATGAATTCCGGTTCGAACAGGGCGATTTCCTCAGGGTAGTAAAACTCGACCACGTTGGTGCATTTTTCCAGGCCCCGCGGAATGATGGTCGAGATCACCAGCACGTGGGGGTACCACTCCACCATGATGTTGGGGTAGTAGGTCAGCCAGATGGCACCAAACTTCGGGGCCTCGCCCTGGCGGAAATTGAGGACCATTTCGTGCCAGCGCTTGTACACCTCGGAGCCGGGGCGCGACAGCGCCTTGTTCACACCCACGGTCTGCACGCTGTACCAGTCACCGAACTCCCATTCCAGGTTGCCGCAGTCGACAAACTTGCCGAGGCCCGGATGGAAGGGCTCGACGTGGTAGTCCTCAAGATAGACCTCGATGAAGGTCTTCCAGTTGAAGTTGTATTCGGTGACTTCTACCTTGTTGAGCACGTGGCCTGAAAAATCCAGGTCCTTCGCGCAGCCAAGTTTCGCCAGATCGCCGGCAATATCGCGCGGACCCTGGAACAGCATGCCGTTCCATTTCTGCAGGTTCTTGCGCGGCAGGTTCAGGCAGGGCTGCTGCGGGAAGTGCGGCGCACCCAGCAACTGCCCTTCGCCGTCATAGGTCCAGCGATGCAGGGGGCAGACAAGATTGCCCGCCGGCAGCTGGCCGCTGCCTTTCAACATCACCGCCTGGCGATGCCGGCAAATATTGGAAACGAGGTTGATGTCCTTGCCGCTGTTGATGAGCGACCAGGCACCGTTGGTCATTTCCAGCGCGCGATAGTCGTTCGCGTTCGGCACCATCAGTTCATGGCCGACGTAGCCGGGGCCGTTCTTGAAAAGTACCTCGAGTTCCCGCTGGTAGATCGATTCATCGAAATACCAGGCGAGTGGCAATTGTGTGGCAACGGGAGAAAGTTCTCGCGCTCCGAGCAGGTTGGACATAGTCCTTACCTCCAATTTTTCCGCGCGTAGCTTCTAACTGCCGCGAATAAACCAAAGTAAAAACAACACCCGGGCGATTGAGTTTGTTAGCTTTTAACTCTACAGACTCCGTCCCGTATTACGAATCCCCTGGCGAGGACCCACGAAAAGGAAGGGCGATTCTGCCCCAGGGGCCCCGGAAAGGCAAGTAATTTCAAAGACTTTCCGCATACTTTGGCCCCGGGTTTGCCACCTTCCGGCATGGACTGGCCACCCGCCGCTGGGCTATGATTCCGGATTGATTGACGACGCCTCACGGCTTCCTGACACCGCCATGCCCAAAGCAGCCAGCCCCGCCGTTCCCAAGGACTTCGAATCCGCCCTCGCCGAACTGGACGCGCTGGTTGAACGCATGGAAAGCGGCAGCCTGCCCCTGGAGGAATCCATGACGGCCTACCAGCGCGGCACCGAGTTGCTCAAGTTCTGCGAACGCGTCCTGAAAGACGCCGAGCAGAAGATCAAGGTACTCGACGGCGGCGAACTCAAGGACCTGCCGCAGTAGCGCTGGCGCAGGCTTTCACCCAATCCCCAGCACCCGGTATCAAATCAAAAATCGTCATGTCCGACTTTCAGGAATGGGCCCGCACCACGGCGGGCGAAATGGAGCGCGCACTGGACACCTGGCTGCCGCCCGCCACCACCGAACCCGTGCGTCTGCACGATGCCATGCGCTATGCCACCCTGGGCGGCGGCAAGCGGGTGCGGCCGATGCTGGCGCATGCCGCCGGCCTGGTGTCCGATGCCCCGGCCGAACGGGTGCAGGTGGTGTCGGCCGCTGTGGAAATGATCCACGCCTACTCGCTGGCGCACGACGATCTGCCCAGCATGGACAACGACGTCCTGCGCCGCGGCAAGCCCACCTGCCACATCGAGTTCGACGAAGCCACGGCGCTGCTGGCCGGAGACGCGCTGCAGGCGCTGGCCTTTGAACTGATGGTTTCGCGACCACTGAACGATTCGCCCGCAAAGCAGGTGGAAATGACCCGGATATTCGCCCGGGCCTGCGGCTCGCGCGGCATGGCCGGCGGGCAGGCCATCGACCTCGCCAGTGTCGGAAAGGCGGTCGGCCAGCACATGACGCTGCCGGAACTGGAATACATGCACATCCTCAAGACCGGCGCACTGATCCGTGCCTCAGTGGTGCTGGGCGCCATGTGCGGCCACGACCTGCCGGACGACCAGACCGACCGGCTGGACCGCTATGGCAAGTGCGTCGGGCTGGCTTTCCAAGTAGTGGACGACATTCTGGATTGCGAGTCTAATACTGAGAAATTGGGCAAAACGGCCGGCAAGGATCAGGACGCCAACAAGCCGACCTATGTAAGTTTGATGGGGATGGCGCCCGCAAAGAATTTCGCTGACGAACTGTTGGCTGATGCGCTGGACGCAGTGGGCATTTTCGGCGGCAAGGCCGATCGCCTGCGGCAGCTGGCCGAATTCATCGTTCGCCGCGAGCATTAGAAAACCATGACGACGAAATATCCCCTTCTAGACCAGATCAACGACCCCACCGACCTGCGCAAGCTCGACCGGCGCGAACTGCCTGCGCTGGCGAAGGAGCTGCGCGAATTCATCGTTGATTCCGTCTCGACCACCGGCGGACACTTTTCTTCCAATCTGGGTACGGTCGAACTGACCATCGCCCTGCATTACGCCTACAACACGCCGGAGGACCGCATTGTCTGGGATGTGGGCCACCAGACCTACGGCCACAAGATTCTCACCGGCCGCAAGTCCGGCATGGTGCACCTGCGGCAAAAAGGCGGCCTGGCCGGCTTCCCGCGCCGCGAGGAAAGCCCTTACGACACCTTCGGCACCGCGCATTCCTCGACCTCGATCTCGGCGGCGCTGGGCATGGCCATTGCGGCACGCCTGCAGGGCATCAAGCGCAAATCCATCGCCGTGATCGGCGACGGCGCCATGTCGGCCGGCATGGCC
>CAYSKY010000002.1:0-29071 GCA_964431425.1 uncultured Burkholderiales bacterium | reverse complement strand
GTTCCGCCCCGATCAGTACGGTCAGCCACATCAGTTGCAGCCAGATCAGCAGGAACGGGAAGGTGGCAAAGGCACCGTAGATGAACTGGTAGGTGCGGGAAATCTCGACGTACAGGCCGAAGCCGGCCTGCGCTGGCGCGGAGAGGCGCAACGCGTGCAGGTCGCCTACTTTGAAAACCGCATCGACAATCTGATCCAGTTTGATCTCGCCACATTCCTGCCGCAGAACGTGGCGCGTGCACGCATCCGCGGCTGGGAAATGCAGGCCGATCTTTCGCTGCTTGGTACGAGCCTCCGCGGCGCGCTCACTATGCAGCGGCCGGAGGATCGCGACACCGGCAAACTGCTGCGCTCACGCGCCCGACAGTTCGGCTCGGTCAGCGCATCGCGGAATTTCGGACCATGGGACGTATCGGGCGACGTCGTGATGAATGGCCGCCGGTTCGATTCCGCGAACGAGTCGCTGAACACACGTATGGGCGGCTACACACTACTCAATGCCACTGTTGGGTACCGCATCGACAAGACCTGGCGCGTGGAGGTGTCCGCGCAAAATCTCACCGATAAACGCTACGAACTGGCGCAGGGCTACAACACCCCCCGCCGCGGCATTTTTGTGAACGTGCGCGCCATCGCGTTTTAGCCGCACACCAGCCAAACCCTAGCATTGGCGGGGCTTTTCAGGCATTTTTGCCCTGGAAGGCGCGCCAGTGCTTGATTTTGCCCATTGCGCCCCCAGTTGAAACTCGCTGAGGCTTGCACCCCCACTCACCCGTGCGGCGCGACCCACGATCCGCCGCCGCCAATCTGCTATCTTCCCGCCCATGGTCCCCGACGCAATCGATCTGTCCGGCATCCGCCGCGCGCTGGTCATCAAGCTTCGTCATCACGGTGATGTGCTGCTGACCTCCCCCGTCTTCCAGGTGCTAAAGAATCGCGCGCCGCACATCGAATCCGATGCGCTGGTGTACCACGACACCCGCGAAATGCTCACCGAGCACCCGGCCATCAGCAACGTGTTCACCATCGACCGCGGTTGGAAAAAGCTCAATCCACTGTCGCAGGCCGGGCACGAGTTTTCCCTTTTGAAGGCGCTGCGTGCACGGCAATACGATCTCGTCATCCACCTCACCGAGCATCCGCGCGGCGCCTGGCTCACACGGCTGCTGCGCCCGAAGTTCTCGGTGGCGCAGCGCGCGCAGGGCATCAACGAGGGCCGCGATTCGCGCCTGTGGAAGACCAGCTTCACGCATACCTTTCCCTCGCCCAAGGCCACGTTCCGGCACACGGTGGAAACCAACCTCGACGCCCTGCGCCGTGTCGGTATCTATCCGCTGAACGCCGAAAAGCAGTTGGTCCTGGTTCCGGGCGCCGCGGCCGAGCAGAAAGTCGATGCGCTGATGGCGCTGCACAACATCACCGCCAAACGCTTCATCCACATCCACCCGACCTCGCGCTGGTTCTTCAAGACCTGGCCCGCCGAGAAATTCGCGCAACTGATTCTGGAGCTGGGCAGAAGCGGCGAAAAGGTGGTGCTGACCGCCGCCCCCTCGTCCGATGAACGCGACATGGTCGCCGCCATCAAGAAAGAACTGAAGGCTCCCGTCGTAGACCTGACCGGTTCGCTGAGCCTCAAGGAACTGGCCGCGCTGACCGGCCGCGCGCGCGCCTTCGTCGGCGTGGATTCGGCCCCCATGCATATGGCCGCCGCCATGCAGACGCCCACCGTGGCCCTGTTCGGCCCGTCGGGTGAGGCCCACTGGGGGCCATGGGGAGTGAAGCATCGCGTCGTGGTTTCGCAGGATCCGCGCCATACCTGCCGCCCCTGCGGCAACGATGGCTGCGGTGGCTCCAAGGTCAGCGAGTGCCTGGTGGAATTGCCGGTTTCGCAAGTGCAGGCGGCACTGAACGATCTGCTGGCCACGGCCTGATTTCGAACCCGATGCGGCTGGCCCTGATTCGCGCCAAGTACGATCCCTTCGGCGGCGCAGAACGCTTTGTTGAAACGGCCGCGGCCGCCCTCGCCGGCCAGGGCGTGGACCTAACCATCCTCACCCGCGCCTGGCCCGCCAACGCGCGCGACGGCGTCAAGCACCACATCATCGACCCGCCACACCTCAATTCCACCGCGCGTGATCGCGGCTTCGCCAAGGCGGTTTGCGCCTACCTGCAAACTGAAAAGTTCGACCTCGTGCAATCGCACGAGCGGCTCGCCTGCTGCGATGTGTACCGTGCCGGCGATGGCGTGCATGCGGAGTGGATTTCGCAGCGCCAGCGGGTGGTCGGCGGCCTGAAGCGTCTTGAGATGTCGCTGAGCCCGCACCACCGCTATCTGCTGCGCGCCGAGCGCGAGTTGTTCACCTCAAACCGTTTGCGCGCTGTGATCTGCAACTCGGTAATGGTGCGCGATGAAATCCAGCGCCACTTTGGCACCGATGCCGGAAAACTCCATGTGATCTACAGCGGCGTGGACGCCGTGAAATTCCACCCCGGTTTGGTCGATGAATTCCGTGCGCCGCTCCGTGCACAGTTGGGCATCCCGGCCAATGCCCGCGTCGCGCTGTTCGTCGGATCGGGGTTTGAGCGCAAGGGCGTCGGTGCTTTCATCGATACGGTGGCGGGCATCCACGGCCTGCACGGCATCGTGGTCGGCAAGGACAAGCGGCTCAACGCCACCCGGCAGTCGGCCGCGGCCGCCGGCTGCGCCGACCGTATTCATTTCACCGGCGGCGTCGCCGATGTTCGCCCCTATTACGCGGCGGCCGACGTGCTCATCCTGCCGACGCTATACGATCCGTTCCCCAACGTTTGCCTGGAGGCAATGGCCTGCGGCCTGCCGGTGATCACGAGCACCAAGTCGGGCGCGGCGGAATTGATCCGCGATGGCGTGAATGGATACGTGACCGATGCGCTCGATATCGCCGCCATGCGGATCGCCGTATCGCAGATTCTGGATAAGCCGTTGATGCGTGCCGCCGCGCGCGAAACCGTGCTGCCGTACTCGCCCGAATCCATGGCCTCGCAATACCTCGCGCTCTATCGCCGCCTGCTGGGCATCGCGGACACGTAAAATGACGGTTTCGCGCGCCCCAATCCCCGATGCCTGATCACCCCACCAACCGCCAGTTGTACGCGCGCCTGCTCGGCTACGTGAAGCCGTACCGGCTCGCTTTTGCCGGCAGCATCGTCGCCATGGCGGTAGGTGGCGCGGTGCAGGGCTCTTTTGCCGCTTTCTTGAACGAACTCCTCGACACGTTGTTCGTCAAGGGCCAGAGCCAGTACGCGGGTGTCGCTGCCGGCGCAATTGTGCTGATTTTCTTCATCAATGGCATCTCGCATTTCATAGCAGGATATGGAATGCAGTGGGTTGGGAATAAGGTGATCCTCGATTTCCGCAGCCAGATGTTCGACCGCCTCATTCGCATGCCGGAACCGTTCTTCAGCAGCAATACCGCTGGGTCACTCATGTCCAAGCTTACTTACGATGTGGTCGGTATTCAGGAAGCGACGACCAATACACTAAATGCCATGGTGAGAAGTGGCGTCACGCTCATCGTGACACTGGGCACCATGTTTTACATTAGCTGGACACTCACCTTGATCATTTTTGTGACGGTTCCCGTTCTGGCGCTGGTCATCCGCGTATTCGGCAAGCGCCTGCGGCAGGTGAGCCGCGACTCGCAGGTGGCCTGGGGGTCGATGAACGACGTGCTGGAGGAGTCGATCCGCGGCCACAAGGTGATCAAGGTGTTCGGCGGGGAGAAATACGAATCGGCGCGTTTCGATGTGACGGCCAATCACATCCGCAAGCTGAACATGAAGCAAAGTATTGCGGCCGCCGCTTCGACGCCGTTCACACACCTGTTCGTGTCGATGGCCATCGCACTCATTGTTTACCTCGCGGCGAGCAAGGTGCTGGGCACCGGCCTCAACGTGGCGGAATTTGTCACCTACATTGTTGCCGCCGCCGGCCTGGTGCCGCAGATCAAGGGCATCAGCGGCGTCAACGAGCAATTGCAAAAAGGTCTTGCGTCAGCGGAAAGCGTGTTCGCGCTGATCGACACGCCGCCTGAAGAAGACCATGGCACCATTGACCTGCAACGCGCCGAGGGCCGCATTCATTTCAAGTCCGTCAGCCTCCAATACGAAAACCAGACGGCGCCGGCACTGGACAACGTCACCCTGACGATCAACCCGGGCGAAACCATCGCGTTCGTCGGCGAATCGGGCGGCGGCAAGACCAGTCTCATCAACCTGCTGCCGCGCTTCTTCACACCGGACAGCGGCCGGGTCACGCTCGACGGTCACGCACTGGCCGACATCCGGTTGGCGGCATTGCGTCGGCAGATGGCGCTGGTCAGCCAAGACGTGGTGCTGTTCGGCGATACCGTGGCCGCGAACATCGCCTACGGCGTCGAGGGCGAGATCGACCGCGATCGCGTCGAACGCGCCGCCCGCGCCGCGCAATGCACCGAGTTCATTTCCGCCCTGCCGCAAGGGCTCGACACCCACATCGGCGAAAACGGCTCGCGCCTGTCCGGCGGACAACGGCAGCGGCTGGCCATTGCCCGCGCAATTTACAAGGACGCGCCGGTACTGCTCCTCGACGAAGCCACGTCCGCGCTGGACAGCGAATCGGAACGTCATGTGCAGGCGGCGCTGGAAACACTGATGCAGGGCCGCACCACACTGGTAGTGGCGCACCGCCTCTCCACCATCGAGCGCGCCAGCCGAATCGTGGTGATGGAAAAGGGCCGCATCAGCGAAATCGGCACCCACGCCGAATTGGCGGCGCGCGGCGGCGCCTACACCAATTTGCTACGGCACCAAGTCGAGGCCGGCTAGTCGCGGCGTCGCCGCAATGGCGGACGGCGGCAGCACAGCCCCATCAGGGCACCACAGGCCATACCGAAAAACAACACGCCGTGGCGCGAGAAGAAATCGTCCACGGTATTGCGCAGCAGCACGCCCGCCACCAGCGCAAGGCCGCAGGTGCCCGCCCAGCGCGCCAGCGCGTTCGCTCCTGTCAATTGCCGGGCAAAGAATGCTACCAGCGTGGCAAACACGCCGAGCAACAGCAATGCGCCCATCAACCCCATTTGCAGGGCATGGTTGAGCAGCACATTGTGCGGCTGGCGGACAAACTCCCGAAACCATGGGTCGGTGAAACGCGACGAGAAAAGGTCGCCGATTGATTCATTGCCATATCCATAGCCGGACCACGGCCGTTCGACAATCATGGCCCAGGCTTCGCGCCAGATCTGGTTGCGATGATCATTCAACGCAAACGAGATGGCGTCGGCACGGATGGCTGACTGCGTCTCTGCACGAAACTGCATCGTCACCGCCAGCATCGCCAGTAATCCCGCCAGCAACAGGACGCCAAGGACAAAGGCCTGCCGCCGCACCATCGGCGCCTCCACCCGCGGCAGGCTGAGCGTCATGCCGAGCACCAGCATCGCCATGAAGCATAGCCAGACCATGCGGCTGCCGGACATCCATGAGGCAATGCAAATACACCCGATCGCCAGCCCCAACAACAGGCGCGATTCGGCCCGCCGGGTGACGGGGGCAAGAATCAGCATGGCGGTCAGCGGCGCCAGCGTGACCAGCCAGGTCGTCAGCCAGCCGACGTTGAGGTAGGCCGGGTTCTGCGACAGCTGCGCGGGATCAAACGGTTCGCGAACCACCATGACGGTCAACGCCATGAGCCCGGCCAGCAGGATCCAACACCAGCGCAGCAGGTCATCGCGATTGCGCGTCAGTGCAAAAAATACCAGGCCGCCGAGCAGGGGTGTGAGCATGTCGCGTTTCCAGACTCCAAGCGCCTCACCGACCGCGGGGACGCTCATTGCCGACATGCATGCCGCCGAAAGCCAGATGAGCAATACAGCACCGAGTGCACGCGCCGGTGGCCATAGTTGCGACAGTTGTCCGCGGCGGGCATGCGACACCAGAAGGGCGGCGGCTGCCACCAACAGCATGGCCCCGCGCAGACCGGCACTGCTGCGAAAAGGCGTGACCAGCAAAGCCACGGCCGCCGCGATTTGCGCCGCGCGCATCCACGGATCGTAATGCCAGTGCCCCAGTCGGCTGAGCGTGGCAAGCATCAGGCGCCCCAATCGCGCAGCATGATGCGCAGCAGCTGGCGCTTGCGGGTGAAAGTCACCGCGTCCGGCCACAAGCTGCGCCAGAACCCCGCACGTTTGAGTTGCGCAGACAAGCCGGCACGCAGGGCGCCATCGCGCAATCGCCGGCGAAGATAATCGACTTGCACGCCCTGTCCCACCAGTTCCGCCTGCAGCAATTTGCGAGTTGTGCGCGACATCGCACAACGCCGGTTGATTTCCTGTAGCTGCGCTGCCACCTGCACCAGGCTTTCCGCACGATGCAGCAACCCCTTGTCGCTTTCGGTACGTGTCAGCGAGCCCGCATTGCGGACATACTCGTACAGCAGGGCATCGACATAGTAGACACGCGGCGCACGCAGATCGGACTCGGTGATCCAGGCGATGTCCTCATGAACAATTCCCTCCCGAAAGCGGATGCCGATCTGGCGCAGGTACTCACGGCGATAGAAACGCTGCCACACATAGTGACGGCTCTCTTTCTGGCGTACATACCAGGCAAGCCATGTCTCTCCGGAGACCACGCCACCAGGCTTTACCTGCCGGTAGACCGGCTGATCGGGAAGGCCCGCGCCGGTTTCCAATGCGTTGAAGGCCACCACGTCGGCACGGTGTTCGCGCGCGGCCGCGACCAGACGACCGATCGCCCCTTCACGCAACCGGTCATCGGCGTCGGCGCACCAGACATACTCGCCAGTCGCAGCAGACAGGGCCAGGTTACGCGTCGCCGCCACGCCGTGGTTCGCGCGGTCCGCATGGGTGATAACACGCATCCGCGGATCGTGGGCACACAGATTTGCAAGAACACCGCCGGTGTCATCCGATGAACCATCGTTGGCAAACAGCACTTCAAAATCCGTGAAATCCTGACCAACAAGTCTCGCGGCGAACCCCTCCAGGTGGGTCGCGGCGTTGTACGCTGGTACGACGATGCTGACGCTGGGGGAGGGCAAGGGGGGCTCTCTGGAATGGCCGCCGGCTGCTTGGCGGGGGAAAATCAGGGTACAACCTCGGCGTGCAACGGTATGCGCGACGGTCATGCATTTTCCGCGTGCCGGTGAGCGGTTCAGCGGCACATTTTAGCAAATGCCTGCGTGCTATCCTCGCGCCATGCCACCGCACACACCCACATCTCCTGCAGACGTCAATCCGACAGCGATATCGTTGGCGGTCTCCGTGGTGGTGTTTCATCCCGATCGTGAGTGGCTGGCGTCGACATTGTCCAGCCTGGCCGAAGCGCTGGCATTCGCCCGCTCGGCCGGCGTGCTTGACGTCGCCACAGTCACGCTGGTCGACAATGCCGCGGCAACAGCCGGCGACGAACTCCCCAACCTGCTGCAAACACATTTTGCATCTTGCGCGGGTTGGGCGGACACCCGGGTGCTCGCCGGCCACGGCAACATTGGATACGGGGCTGCCAACAACCTGGCCTTCGCGCAGTCGCCCGCAGCGGACTACCTGCTGGTGCTGAACCCCGATGTGCGCATTGATCCGGCGGCGGTTGCCAGCGGCATTGCGCACCTGACACTCGATGCCGGATGCGGCATGGTCACACCGGTGGCCGCCACACCAGACGGATCGCCGCTGCACCTGGTGAAAAGTTACCCCCGCGTTTGGGTGCTCGCTGCCCGCGGCTTTGCACCGGGCTGGCTCAAGAGTCTGTTGCGCCAGCGACTCGATGAGTACGAGCGCGCAGACAGGCCGTACGATTCACCACTGGCCGATGTGTTGCTCGCGAGCGGGTGTTTCCTGCTGGTCCGCGGGGAAGTTTTCCGGCGCGCAGGCGGCTTTGATCCGGCCTTCTTTTTGTACTTCGAGGATTTTGACCTCAGCTTTCGCATCAGCAAGGTCTCGACGATCGCGCGCGTCCCGGAATGCCGCATCATTCACGCGGGTGGCGGCGCGGCCGGCAAGGGATTCGCGCATATGCGCATGTTCATGCGCTCGGCCTGGCAGTTTTTCAGCAAACATGGCTGGCGTTGGTAAACCGATGCAGGCGCCGGTCAGCCTGATTGTGCGCAGCATGGGGCGAGCTTCGCTCAAGCGTGCACTGGCGTCGATCGACGCGCAGGAGATGCTGCCGCGCGAGGTGGTCGTGGTGGCCGCCTGCGGGCCGGTGCATCCCGCGCTTCCGGCGATGAATCCGGCCATACAGTTCAGGTTAGTGATGCCGCCGCCGCCCCTGGATCGCCTGCCGCGTGCGATGGCCGCCAATGCCGGACTCGATGCCGCGACTTCGGATTGGATCGGGTTTCTGGACGACGACGACGAACTGCTGCCGAATCATTTTTCCACGCTCATGCCCGCAGTACTGGGCGCGTTCGCAAAAGTCGGCAACGAAGGCCGCCTTGCCTATGCGCTGTCGCAGGGTGTCGATGCGAGCGGCGCCAACACCGACGTCTACGGACGCTCATTCACCCGCGTCAAGTTCTGGGAAAGCACCATCCTCACCATCATGAGCGCTGTGTTTCATCGCAGTCTGCTGACCGACGGATGCCGGGTCGATGAATCGCTGGCGCTGCATGAAGACTGGGATTTCTGGCTGCAGTGCGCGCAACACACGGGCTTTCACTACGTCGAGAAAGTCACCAGTCTCTGGCATGGCGCGGAGGGCGAGTCCGGTTGCGGCTTCGGCGCAAACCACGACCATGCGCAGTACGTGGGTGCGCAGGACATCATCAAGCGCAAGTGGGCCGCCGCGCGCGATGCCGCCCTCGCACAGATCGCTGAAGCTTCGCGGCAGGCCGTCGCCGCCAATGCAGCAGGCGACCTGCCCACCGCCATCCGCATGTGCCAGTTCGTGTTGCGGCAGGACCCCGAGAACATCACGGCTGCAAATCTGCTCGGCATGCTCTCCTTGCAACGCGGCGATGTCGTCAGCGCCCACCAGTTACTCACGGTGGCGGTCGCCAATTCTCCGCCTCACTTTGGCCTTTGCTTCAACATGGGACTGGTCGAAGAGGCGCGCGGCAACAAACCCGCGGCCAGGAGCTGGTTTGAAAAAGGGCTGGCACTGAATCCTGCGCACGCCGGCCTGCAACGCAAGCTGGCACAACTCTGATCCCGAATCGGGCCGGCGTTACCCCGGCTGGTCAGGCCTTGCCGACAACCGGCAATGCGCCGCTGCGGGCCATGCTGATGAAGAACTCACCGAGCACCCGTGTCGGCGCTGCATCATCGTATAGACGGTGACGGTTGGCGAGAATCCGTTCCGACAGTTGCCGCCGTCGACTCACATTACGCCCAAGGTCTACCGCCAGACGCACATACTCATCGGGGTCGTGCACGATCAGATCCTGCAGGCCGATCATCGACAACATGGCCGCAGACTGCCGACCGCGCATCATGGCCCCGGGCAGGGTCACGATCGGCAACCCGGTCGATAGCGCATCCAGCGAGGTGTTGCCACCGGACCAATGCAGCGAGTCGAGCATGAGGTCGCACAACTGATTGACGCGCTTGTAGTCGCCGTGACCCATTCCGGGCAGGATCTTGACCCGGCCCGCCGGCGCGAGGCCTGCCGCGGCAAAGGCACGATGCAACCGCGCGACAAAGCGCTGGGTGACACCCGGCGCATGGCTTGCAAACATCACCAGCACGGCGTTGTCGTTGGCCGCCAGAATATCGACCAGCAGCCGGTCGGTATCGGGATGCACCTTGAACAACGATTGCGGGAAAAGATAAAGCAGTCTGTCTTCCGGCAGCTGAAAATCAGCTCGCGTCTTGGTGCTGGATTCCGCCGGGATCACTGGCATTTGGTAGCGCGTACCGATACCGGGCAGCAGCAGCAGTTGCTCGTTGTAATGGGTCGCAGCGCCCGGCGGTTCCATCTCCGCGCATGAAAGGTAGAAATCGATTGTGCGGTGGCCGGGGGAGACCGGGTGCCCCCAGCCGCAGGCCTGTACCGGTGCCAGTCGCAACCCGGCCAGCAGGAAAAAGGTCTGGTCCATGCCGAGGTCGGGGTAGATGAGCAGGTCCAGGGCATCTTCGAGAATCCTGGCAGCAAAAACCTGCACGGTAGCGTCCTGCTGAAAAAAATGGTCGGCAGCCTCACATATCCGGGTGGTCAGGTGATCGCTGGTGTTTCGGCCGTAATAGACAAAAATTTCAAATTGCGATCGATCCAGATCGGTAATCCAGCTGGCGAAATAATTGCCAACCGTGCTGTTATAGAAAAAACGGCTGCAGAAGCCGATGCGAATGCGCGCACCCGCCGGACGCGGCGACGGCGGTGCAGATACCAGTTCCGGTAATGCCTGCGCCAGCGCACGCTCGATCAACCTTGCATATTTTTGCTGCAACTCGCGATCGTTCAACCCCTGGTACGCAAGCAGAAAATTCGGGGGCAAGGCCTTGCTCAGGTTGTCGCGGTTGATGGACGGCAGCAATTGATCGAGGTTGGCCAGAAGGGCATCCAGCCCCTGCGAGAATCGCAACCGGCAGCCTTCGAGATGTGCTGTGTTGAGGTAGATGCTCGGCAACATGAGTGCATTTCGCACCCGCGTTTCAAGGTCGTTGGGACGGATGGCCAGCGCACGTTGAAACGCGGCTGTTGCGTTGTCGAGATCATCTTGTCCGACGAACAGCTCGCCGGCCGCCACCCAGAGATCTGCACGGCCCGGTGCAACACCCAACGCGCGCTGCAGGGCCTCCAGTGCTTCGGGATAGCGAAACTGGGCGGACAGCACCCGCGACAGCAGCAACAGCACTTCAACATATTGGGGCTGCAACTGCAGCGCCCGGCGCAACGCCTGCTCGGCTTCGGTGTTTTGCTCGAGCACGCGCATGGACTGCCCCAGCATGTGGAAGGCATGGGCATTATTGGGGTCAGCCGCGGCTGCGCGCGCCGCCGCCTCCCGCGCCGCGGCCGCCTGGTTGGTGCGCAGAAAGGCGCTTGCCAGATTCGCCCATGCGCGGGCGTACTGCGGGCGCAGTCGTGCCGCTTCGGTAAATGCCGCAATCGCCTCACCCAGCCGACCCGAGTCGGACAGCAGAATGCCCAGATTGTTGAAGGCTTCGGGATAATCTGGCTGGACTTGCACGGCTTGTCGGGCGAAGTTGATGGCCGGGTCAAGGGCGCCCAGATCTTGTTCGATGTTTGCGGCTGTGAGGTACATGCCCGCAGTGGGTGCAAGTTTCAGCGCGTGCGCAATCGCGTCTCGCGCGGCGGGCAGTCGGGCCGACTTTGCGTAGGCAAGCGCGAGCAGATTCCAGGCTTCGGCGTGCGCAGGTTGCACGGCCAACAGGCGCTCCAGATTCTGGCTGGCGGCCATGGCCTGCCCTTGTTGCATCTGGATCTTTGCCGTTTGCAACAGTTGCTGCGGGTTCATCGCGGTGCCGCCGGTCATTGCCACTCGTGTTCCAACCGCACCAGTCCGTGGTCGCGCGTTTTTCCGGTCACCGTGATCTCGACGGCCATCGAATCAAACAATCGCAGCCCGTGCTCATCAAGCGTGTGCGCCTTGAGTTTGTATTTGCCGGGTAGCAGTGGGTTGGCCCGAATCAGGTAACGAAATTCAAACAGGCCCGTACCCACCCGCGGTGTCTCATAGCCCGCATCGTTGGAAAAAGTGCCATAGACCGGGGTGCCATCGATGCGCGTCACGCCGGTCATCACTACGGTGGGCCGGTCATCGGGGGAGTGATAGCGGGCGACGATGAGTATGTCGTCGCCACTCGCAAACGATTCGCACGCCGTGCCGTCGGCGCGTGCTGACACCACCGACTCCAGGCAAGGGTACAAGGCCTGAAAATCGCTGGCGGGTCGCGCTTCGCCTTCGCGCGCGTTCTTCTCTTCGTGATACGCGAGATAGGCCTGGGTGACCGCGTATGCCTCACCCATCATGTGGGAGCGGCCGTGGTGGATCCAGATCGCGTTCTGGCACAACGATTGGATGTGGTACATGCTGTGCGAGCAAAGCAGCAGTGCACCGCCGCCCGCACGATAGTTTTCCATCCACCGCAGGCATTTCTTCTGGAAGCTCTCGTCACCGACAGCCAGAACTTCGTCGGTCACCAGCAGATCCGGCTTGAGCGAAGTGGCCACCGCAAAGCCGAGTCGCACCACCATGCCTGTTGAATAAGTCTTGATGGGCTGGTCAATGTGGTCGCCGATGTCGGCAAACTCAAGAATGGCATCCAGGTGGGCATGCGTCTCGGCACGCGTCCAGCCCATCAGTGCGGAGGCGAGGTAAATGTTTTCACGCCCGCTGTATTCCGGGTGGAAGCCGGTTCCGAGTTCCAGCAGCGCACTGAGGCGCCCGTTGACAACGCGCGTACCGTGCGACGGCCGCACTACACCGGCAATGATTTTGAGCAGGGTGGATTTGCCGGCACCGTTCTCGCCGATGATGCCCCAACTCTCCCCCTGCCGGATGGTCAGATTGAGACCGGTGAGCGCGCGGTGGTAGGACTGCACAGCCTGCCCGGTGAGTAATTCAAACACCGTCTTGAGCTTGCTGGCGTGGGACCGGAATACCGGATAGTCCTTGCCAATCTCCGTGAGCGAAACGAGCACTGAAGCAGGCGGGACCGCGGCACCGGCCTGCGCGTCCGCGCCCTGCACGGAGGCTTCCAGCGGAATGTCTGAGGATGCGGCCACGCTACTTTTCACCGCCGTGCGAATGGGAAGGGTGGGAATCGAAACAACAGCCGTCGATTATAGCGAGCCCGGTTGGCGGGCCGGAAAGGCGGCTCAGAGAAAGTCCTCAAAGTAGGGCGAAAGCCGGGCAAACACCCATGTACCCGCACCCAGCATCAGCAACGCCGCCAGCAGGGGAGCGCCATCGCCTACAGTAGGCAAGGTGCCGTTCAACAGTGCCTCCCGCAGGGTCGAGATCAGCCCCGCCAGCGGATTCCAGTTCAGCCAGTGACGATAGGCTTCTGGGATCAATGAAATCGGATACAGAACCGGCGTCAGGTAGTGCAGCATCATGATGGCCGGGTTGACAGCTTGTTCCACGTCTCGCACCATGGTTTGCAGTGCGGCCAGCAGCGAGGCCACACCCAGCGTGAGCAGGTACAAAACCAGCAGGCAGCCAACTGCGACGGGTAGACCGGCGAGATTTATGGGCGCGCCGCCAACGGCCAGTGCGATCAGTACACCCGCGTAGCCCAGCAGGTGGAGCGCGAACGCGGCCGTCACGGCGGCGCCGACCAGCAACAGGTGCGGGAACGCGACCTTTTTCACCAGGCTGGCGTTCAGCTGGATTGACTGCATGCCGCGCGTTACGCCATCGGCGAACATCATCCAGGGCCAGAGGGCTACTGCAACGAACAGGGCGTAGCTGTCTGTACCAAGCGCGTCACTACGTTGTTTGAAAAGCTGGCCAAACACAAAGGCATAAATGGCCAGCAACAGCAGCGGGCCGATCAGAGCCCAGAGCAATCCAAGGCTGCTGTCGGCAAATCGGGCGCGAATCTCGCGCCCGGTGAAATGCAGAAACAGACGGATGTTGGCGTGCTGCATCGGCGTTCGGCCGTTTTGTTTTCGCTTCAGTTATTTTGCATGTGGCAATGCAGCCGGCGAAGGCAGTTCCGGCACCTTGGGTTTCACGGCATCGAGCGCGTCGGCATTGACCTTCAGCGTAGGGTCATTGCGGATGGAGTTGATGTGTTTTTCCCACATGGACTGCAGATACTGTCCTTCGGCTTCCTGCAGCAACTCGCGTTTGGCTTCCGCGTAGGTCGGGCGCGATTCGGGAATTGTGCCCTTGAGCTGAATGATGTGAATGCCGAAATCGGTTTCAACCGGTGCACTGTATTCGCCGATTTTTAGTTTTTCGGCGGCTGCAACGAAAACGGGGTCCAATGTAGTCTTGCCGCGAAAATCCAGATTGCCACTGTTGGTGATCTTGGAAGGATCATCCGAGTATTCCTGAGCGATCTGTTCTTTCGATTCTCCTTTGAGAAGCCGGGCGCGCACCTCCATTGCGCGCGCCATCGCTTCCGCACGTGTCCTTCCCTTGATGCTGACGAGGGTGTGCCACGTGTCGATTTGGGCTGGCCGCAGGTACTTATCCGGATTGGATACGTACATCTCGCGCGCCTTGGGCTCGAGATTGATTTTGGGAACGCTGCTTTGCACGTCCTGACCGCGGTACTTTGCCAACACTTTGTCGATCTGGTTGCGTATCTCCGCCTGGATTTCGGGGCGCTTGTCCAATCCGCGCTCGCGCGCCTCAATGGCCAGGGTCTTGTTGATGAGAATGTTCTCCACCACGACAGCGAGGCGTTGGCGGCTCATCAGAAATTCGAATTGGTCCTTGGGAGGAATACGGGATATCTCCGCAATGAGGTCTTCGTAAGTCACGCTGGCCTTGGCACTGGCGGCCAGGACAGCGTCCGGCTTCAAGGGGGGGGAGTTGTTGGGTTCCGCGGCGGATGCGCCTGTGTTACCGAACAGTATGGAGATAAGCAAAGTGGAAAGCTTGAAACGTGAGAGCGTGTTCATGAATGTCTTGTTTTGGCGTTACAAGGAACTGCGGGCGACCGAGGTCGCCCGCAGGGATGACATGATGCCTGTTATCAGCGGAGCTGGAAGATGCCGCCGCAGGTGCCCGTGGTACATGAATCCTGCTTGGTCGCGGGATCCAGGAACCGCATCGTGAAGTAGTACGTGGTGCCCGGGGTCAGTTTGCAATAGCCGAGCGTGGCCGCACCGCTGGTGACTTCGTAACGCAGCGATCCGATGGACGAATAGCAGAAGCGCTTTGTGAAGTCCGTCGTGGTCAGCATGGCCGTATCAAGTTCGCAGGGCGAGGTTGTGACACTGGACATGGTCGCGACACCGGTATACACCGACGCGCCTTCAATCTGGATCGCGCCAGTGCTCGGCAGTGCCGGGTCGGTACCAGCGACAAACTTGTAGGTAATCGCGTGCCGTGGCGGCATGCCATATTCCTCAAGCGTCTGTCCCTTGCGGAACGAGACGAAGTCGATGTTGTGCTGCCAGCGATTAGTGATGGAGGATCCAGAGGCGGCCTGGGAGGCATTGCAAGCGGTTGCCGCATCAACCGAGTAGGCGTCGAGTTGCGGCAGTGCAGCCTGCGGTGGTCCCTTCAGGCGGCCGTTTTCAGTCGCCGTGGTTATCTTGTTGGCGGTGCGCGAGGGATCTTGCATACAGAAGCCGTCGGTGGACAGGCCGGTAGTACAGGTTCCAGCGCCGACCGTGATGGTGATGGAATTGGAAGTCGCGGACGCTGAGCCGTTGGTCACACTCACCGTGAAGTTATACGTGCCTGCCGTGGTCGGTGTACCCGATAGAACGCCCGTGCTGGCAGCAAGCGTCAGTCCAGGCGGAAGTGCGCCTGTGGTGCTCCACGACAGGTTGGTCGATGGGTTCGCCTGGAAGGTGTAGGCCGTGTAAGCCGTTCCTGTTGTTGCTGTCGTTGCAGGGCTTTGGGCTGTAATAGCCAGGGTCGCCACTGCATTGATGACCAAGTTATAAATCGGGCTGGTGGCGGTAGATACCGAGTTTGTTGCGGTGACCGCGAAGGCGAACGAACCGGATTGCGTCGGTGTTCCGCTCAGCACACCTGCTTGCGTAAGTGTGTTCGTCGTCAGGGTTACGCCTGTAGGAAGGGTGCTGCCAGCTGCTAGCCCCCAAGTGATGGGCTGTGCCCCGCCCGACGTAAATTGGTAGCTGTAGGCTTGGTTGATCGTGCCTTGGGGAACCGTTGCCGCCGCAATTACGGGTGGGCCTGTTGGCGCATCAATGGTGATGGTAATTGTCTTGGAGTCGCTGCCTGCCGTGTTTGTTGCAGTCACTGTGACGCTGCTAGCGCCGGCCGTGGTAGGTGTGCCGGTCAGCACCCCGCCGGAAGATAATGTCAGCCCCGAGGGCAGGCCTGTTGCACTCCAGGTCGGATTGGGGCTGCCTGACGCGACGAAGGAATAGGAAGCATAGGCCGAGCCTGCCGTTCCATTTGGGGGCGCAAATGCCGTAATGGCAGGAGCAACAGCTGTGCTGCCGCCGCAGGTCTGCGGGACAACGAGATTTACGATGCCGTTCGCGATCGTCACGGAGGCGTTGGTACAAGCGGCTCCATTGACCTGCATTGATTGGGACGTAGCCACACCTGAAATCGCCAGAGCAGCGATGACCAGGGCCAGCCTGGCTTGCAACGTCGAGAATAGTTTCATCTAGGTTTCCTTGTAGATTACAACAGCGCGGACTACAAAAACACTAAGCATATTGTGATGCCGCGACGGGGCTTTGGTTCAACCCATCATCGCCCAACTTGCGCCGTCTGTCAGTGGCGCTTCTCACACAAAAAACACAAAAAAAAGGGGTGGTTGCCCACCCCTTTTTTTGGACTTCATGAAC
Source organism: uncultured Burkholderiales bacterium (assembly GCA_964431425.1). Lineage (GTDB taxonomy): Bacteria > Pseudomonadota > Gammaproteobacteria > Burkholderiales > Usitatibacteraceae > UKL13-2. The sequence goes on along the minus strand of CAYSKY010000002.1, from coordinate 12,616 downwards.
CGAGTACTCGGTTCCAACTCATTACGGCAGGATCTGACGCGTGTAGCGATGCGGGATCACGCCGCCGTACTGGGAAACAACGCCCGTACGGTTGAAGTTGTGGAACATGGCGCCAACAACCGGCAGGCCAACGTGTACGCCGGAGACCAGTGCGACACCGTTGAGGGTGGCGGCCAGCGGAGCGACGGTACGTTGAATTGCGGGAGCGACGTTGCTATTGAACGAGAACAACAGCCAGCCGTTCGGGCCATTGGTAGCGCGGAGCGACGGGGTCGTCAGCGAACCAGGGGTCGACAGGCCAGACGGGGTGCTCGTGCCTTGAACGAACGAAGCAACTACGTTGTTGCCCGTGTTGGTGGAGCCCAGCAGGCTGGACGTACCGAACGGAACAACGTTGGCTTCCCAGCAGAGCTGCGCGCCAACCGGGGTGGAGACCGGGGGACGCGGAGACGGCAGGATCACGTTCGGAGCAGCAGTCGTCGTTTGCTCTTCACGGTTGTACACGGCGATACCGTACGGGTCGCAGGCACCGGTCGTGCTGTTCGGGAAGTTGTTGGCAAACGGCTGTGCGGCATTACCGTTACCGGCGGAAACGTAGTCACGCTTCGTCGGGAAGGTGATGACCCAGTCGGTCAGGGATGCGGTACCGGTGTCGAGGATGAACTCGTTCATCATGGTGTCGCGCATGATGGCGGCAGACATGGCGTCGCGCGAGGCGGTCCAGGTTGCTTGCACCACGCCACCACCCGTGAATACGTTGCTGGTCGACGGAGCAACAGCCGACAGCGACGGGGTGATGAAACCAGCTTGTGAGTAGTTGACAGCGTTGGACCATGCATCAACAGCGGTCGAATCGGTCGTGTAGTTAGCACCGGTCGTTGCATTGATGATGCTGGCGCGGCCAGCCAAACCACCCAGCGGCGGGTTCAGGAACACACCGATGTTCGGGAAAATCACGGCATTGCCGGAACCCGGATCCAGCGCATCCAGAGCGGCACAGTTGGCCGGAACACCGGTCGAGCCGTGCTTGATGTAGCCTTGGATCTTCGCATCGATCACGACGCCCATTTCGATAACTTCGAAATAGCCTTCGCGGGTGCGATCCAGCGACGAGAACGCAGCTGCGTCCAGGTTGGTGCCGGTGTACTGGTAGTTCTTGAATGCGTTCAGTGCCAGACCGTTCGGGTCGGTACGAGCTTCGGTGAACAGGTCGCTCGGGGTCACGCAGGAGTTGTCGTTGGAGACAACGCGCGCACCGTCGGTGGTCGCAACCACAGCGCCGGTCCAAACGTCTTGCGGGGACAGGAACAAGTTGAAGTCAAGGACTTCGCGGCTGTTCTTGCCTTCCAGGAAGCGAACTTTGACAGCCTTGTAGGTGCTGCCGGTGTTGATCAGGGATACCGAGGTAACCTGACCAGCGCGAGCCGTGTAGTACGGGAAAATCAGAACTTGGCCCAGACCGTCCGGGTTCACGTGTACAGCGTTAGCTGCACCGGATACACCCAGCGCGCCCAAACCGGCGACGATCGCTGCTTGCATCGACTTCATTTTAAAAGTCTTCATTTTTTAAGATACTCCTTATTGAGAAAAGTGATCACTTTAGAAGCTACAACACAAAGAGTTTATACCAGCTAAAACCATTTTTCAAACGATTTGCTAGGCACTCCCCCATACAACAAACTGCAACACAACCGTTCCGGCTTCGTGAACTGACCTCTGGTCAGCCCCGGTAGATGAAGTACCACTCCCCATCCGCCAAAATCCATTTTTCTGATACCACGTTGGAAAGCGGCATCTCCAGCACCGTGAACTCGATATTCAAGTCCACATCACAGACATCCGCCTCACACTTTGCCTTCGTCACCGTTACTTTTCGCCAGTATTGGGGATTCACTCGGCCCCTATAGACATCAACCGGCATCGTGGAACGGCCGGCGGGAGAAATAAAGGTATAAGCCAAATCCAAATTACGGGCAATTAGCGCGTCCCAACGGGCCTGTGCTCTGCCCATCACCCGTTGCTCCGGCGTCTTAGCGGCAGATTCCGCCGCCTTAAGAGCGCCCGAGGTGCCGCACCCCGCCAGCAGAAATGCTTGCGCCGCAAGCACTACTGCGCCAAACAAAAACTTCAATTGCACAATATATCCGAATCTTCTGGGCGATACTTAAAGTGAATTCTGAGCTGTATTGTTACCCAAAGATTAGTCAATTGCAACAGGGGCGTCAATCGGTATCCCCCCTTTTTGGGTGAATTTTGCCCTCTGGCAGCCGAAGTATAGTTTTTTAATACCAACGGTATTATTTGGGGCTCCTTGGCAGGTAATTTTCAAGGGCAGGCAGCTTGCGGCGCAGCTCTTCTGTTGCGGCGCGCGCCTCATCTGCGTTGGTTACTACCGTGGGCGTAATCAACAAAACGAGCTCAGTACGCTTCTTGGTGTAGGACTGGGTCCCAAACAGCCCGCCAAGTACCGGTATCTTGGACAGCAGCGGCACGCCTGAGGATCCGGAACCATTGGTTTCCTGAATGAGGCCAGCCAGCACCATGGTTTCGCCGGAACTTACGGTTACCACCGTTTGGGCCTTGCGGGTTGCAATCGGCGGATTTCCCGTGGTTACCGATGTATCGGCCGAACTGACCTCCTGGTTGACCTCCAATGTGACGCGCCCGCCAGCGTTGATGCGCGGCGTGACCTGCAAAATCACGCCCGTACTGATGTACTGGTTGGTTGTCACAATGTTGCCGCCGGTACCGGTGCCCGTCGACGACCCGGTATTTACCGATATCTGATCACCGACGTTAATCGATGCCTTTTCGTTATCCAGCACCATCACCTTCGGAGTGGAAATGACGCGCGACCTGCCATCACTGCCCAGGGCCTGGAGCACCGCCCGGATGTCGGTCCCCAACACGTTCACCAACTGAAGGCCGGGTACAGCGGAGACAATCGACCTCGGATCCACCAGGTTGCCGCTGGCATCGGTGCTGCCGGGCAGGCGCGGCAGCGTGCTGTTTGATGCGCTGCGCAGAGACCCCACAGTGTTGAGCCTGGCGTTGATAAACCATTCCACGCCGAATTTGAGGTCGTCCTGCAGAGTGACCTCGGCAACCAGAACTTCAACCGAGACCTGCCTTCTAGCCACATCCAATTGCCTGAGCGCAGCAAGGATGGTCTCGTAATCTGAGGGAGAAGCAAGTATCAGCAACGCATTGTTGTCGTTGTCGGCAATGATGCGCACATCCTTGGAGACCGAAACACCGCTACCAGCAAACGAGACCAGCGCACCGGATGCCGGCGAGGCAGGCGCGCCGGCGGGGGCGGCGCCAGGCGCCACCGGTGTGGAAATCTGCGCCGGCCGCTGCCCGGGAGCGAGCGTCGGCGCCGTCGAGCCGCCCTGCTTGTTTCCGTAGATCTCGCTTAGAAGTTGTGCCAGTTTTTCCGCCTTGCCGTGCTGCACCGGGTAGACATTGAGACGCATGCCACCCGATACGCCACCAGCCTTGTCGAGACGCTCGATCCATTTTTTGGCCTCTTCAAGGTAACGCGGCTGCGTGCTGACCACCAGCAATCCGTTCATGCGTTCGATCGGAATGATGCGCACAATGCCGGCGAGCGGGCTCTTTGTTGCGTCGCCAAAAATCTTGTCAAGGTCGGCGGCAAGGGCCTTTACGTCGGTCGACATCTGAAACAAACCGACCGAGTAGCCTGAAAGGAAGTCCACATCGAACAACTCGATGATGTCAAAAAGGTGCCGCAACTCACGCTGCGTGCCCGACAGGATCAGCAGATTGCGAATCGGATCAATCTGCACCGACACCATCGGATCGGTCGCATAGGGCGTCAGGATGCGTTGCATATCCACCACGCCAACAAATTTCAGCTGAACAATCTGCACTGAAAATCCAGCCGGCAGTGTCGTTGATGTGGTGCTGGCGGTCGGCGAAATTGTGCCGCGGGTGCCGAGTGTTGCGGGCATGATCTTGTAAAGCCCTTCCTCACGCACCATTACCTGTCCGTTTTGGCGCAACAGCATCTCCAGGATCGGGATGAGGTCTTTGCGGGAAACCGGCTTGGAGAATCGTATGGTCGCGGAACCAGTCGTCTGCGGATGAATCGTGAACGACTCGCGCAGATGATCGCCAAGAATGGACTGGACAATCGCGCGAATATCGGTTGCCTCAAAATTCAGGTAAATCTCTTCGGGCCCTGCCGGCGTTTGCGGCGCAACGGGAGACTGCTTGACGAAATTGCCGGTGCCGACATGTACCAATGCCTCTTTGCTGGCCGTACCCGGCGCGGCCGCCTGCGCAGGCTTCTCGCCGGGTTGGGGTCCCGCCAATAGCTTCGCCGGCGTAGCTGTCGAAACACTTGGCGTGCTCTCCGGCGCGGGACCGACCAGCGCGCAGCCGGACAACGCCGCCGCTAGCAACGCGGCGCCAATTACAGGCCTGCGGCACCCAGGCCGGAATATTGCGCAGATCACACCTCGGCGCCATGACGCAACCATGACGTGGGGTGAGGGACTGGCGCCAGGGAGGTGGGGTAGGAACATTTTCACGTGGACAGTGACCTGTATTTATTGTTGCGGTAAGTTTTGAAAACGACGGCGACGTTGGGCCGCCGCTGCATCGGTTGGCGGTGCAGTTTGACCCGCCGCGCCCGGGCCGCCGCTTGGAAGCACGAAACCCGGCATCACCGAGGCGCCTGGCTGCATGGCCGCACCAGCTGCCTGCGTCGGCGCGATTGCGGGCGCGACCGCAGGTTGCGGCGCAAAGGGTGCCGGTAGCGGTTGCGGCACCGGCTGCATGCCTGCGACGGGTGCCACACCCGGCACACTGGGTGAGCCCGGCGCACCGGGCGCTGCTCCCGGTGGCGTGGCGGGCTTCGGTGGTGAGGCCGCGGTTCGCAGTTCGAGCGTTTCGGTCTCCTCACCCATTTTCAGGACCACCCGTGTCGCTTCAACCTGATCAGCCACGAGGCCGGGCACGCCCAACACCTCTTTGCCCTTTGTGACGCGCACGGTCTTGTTGGTTGCGGTTTCCACCAGGTAGGCCACCGACAGATCCTTCTCGACTGTTGTTCCAGAGAGCTTGAACTGCCCTTTCTTCATCACTTGGGCACTGGCGGCGGGGCCGATCGGAATCGGACGCCTTGAGGGCAGGAACAACGGTCGTTCCGCCGACTCGGTAAACCCCCCCGTGAGCGGGGGCAGGGTGAATACCGGATAGGTGGCGAGAATTTCCGGGGCACCGGCCGAACCGGTACCCGACCGTGTCTCGGGCAGATGAACCTCCGCCCCCCAACGTGATTCCACCCCGATAGCGGCAATGCCGGCGAGCCCGGCCGCAGACAGGATCGCGGTCAAACCGTGCTGCTGCCAGAAACGAGCCAATGCCGGATTCATCATTTGGCCGCCCCCGATTTTGCGGCAGCCGGGGCTGCAGCCGATGACGGGACGCTTTCCGGTGTCCGCGCAATCGCGGAAACATCCATCTGCACGTAAACCTCCGGTTCGGAATAGCCGGGCGGCGCGCGGAAACCCGGCGCCACCAGCGATCTGATTGTCAGGTTGTCGACAAACAGAAAAGGTTCCTGGGTTTCAAGCGCGTGCAGCAGCCGGCGCAAGTTGGCATTGCCAAGATTGATCTGAAATGTGGCGGCGACGGTCCGGTATTGCCCGTCGTCCTTGTGTGCGAGTCCGGTCGCCGAGACAAAGCGGCCCCCTGCCGCCTCGACAAGTGACTTGACCTGATCCTGCAACTCTGCAGAAGCAAGCGCCGCCGTGCCTCCCTTGAGGTACAGCCTGGATGCATCCCGTGATTTCAGGGCCTCGAGCGCCCGCGCGACTTGCGGACCCATTGCATTGAACGCCGACTGGCTTTGCAACTGCCGGGTCATTCTCTGAATGTGCTGATCATAGTGACGGTGGAGCAGCACCACCGGTACGGCGACCAGGCAAATCAATACGACCAGAATGAATACCAGCAAGGCAATCGCCAAAACGCGCCTGTCGCGCGCGCTTGCAGGTATCAATCCCGACATGCCAACGCCCGCGGTCATGGCGCTTTCCGATCATTGGTTGAAGTTGCCGCCGGCTTGGGTGCGGCCTGGTTTGCTGGAGGGAATGGCAGCACCGCAGCTGCCGGGGGCGCACCTGCTCCTGCGGTTGGCGCAACGGGCGCGGGCGTAGCGGGAACTGTGCCTGCCGAGGGCGCCGGTGCTGCCGTAGGCGCTGGTGTCTTCGCAGCCACCTCTGCGGCTGGTGTGGCGGGCTGGGGCGTCACAGCCGATGGGGCTTCCGGCGCAGTCAAGCCGGCAACGGCGGTGGGCGGCAGTGACTTGGCCTTGATTTCTGTTGACACGTGATAGCGCTCGGTATTGGGCTGGCTTCCGCGCGTAGTCTGCGCGCGCTGGGAAGCATTCTGAAACAGCGGGGATTGTTCCAGGACCTCGAGTACCTTGGAGGCAGACTGCGATTCCCCGATGAGTGTCATTTCGCGGATCTTGCCGGTCGACTTGATTTCAAGACTTTGTACGTAGGTTGTGTCGGGTGCAATTTTCGACACCTCTTCCAGCAGCACCAGCGCTGGTTGCTGGCTGTGTTTTTTTCCGGTGATGTAGTTGAATTGCGCCGCCACTCTGGAGTATTCGTCGTATTGCTTCTGGCTGACGCCAAACTCGGCGGAGGCCTTCGCAACCTTGGGAATCAGCTCCAGCACCTTTTCCCGCTTTTGCCATATCGGAAACAAAAGTGCCGTCAGCACAAGCAACGCGACCAGCGCGAACAATGCGGCATTCAACTTGAGGTGCCGGCCCCACTTTTGCGCAGGACGAGCCCCTGCCGGCAGCAGGTCAATGGCGTCATCACCGGACACGCCAGGGGCCGCCCCGATGGCCCCGACTGACAGGTCAAGTCCGCGCAATGTGGCCAACAGCGGATCGACCACGGCCCGCGGGGCAACGCCGAGTTGCACCTCCACCGTCTCCTTGTTGTTGTCGCGGCGCAAAACGCGGACATCGTAGTACGCCTGATCGGCCTTGAATGGCGTATAGCGATCCAGTTCGAAACCCACCGCCTCGCGCAGATTCTCTTCAATGGCCATGGGCAGCTGGAAAATCTTGACGAGCAGCTGGTCGGCAGACAACAGAAGGCGCACCCGCTCGCGACCCGTCGCGCGCAGGTCCCGCAGCACCGGGCTGGAACGGGCATCCGAAAGCGGAACGGATACTCCTCCGCCCGCCTTTGCCGAGTTCGGGAAAATCTGTACGTTATGGTCATCGGCCTTCACGTCGATTAACGTGGTGTCGCCAACGAACCAGTTGCGCATCCCGGCGGGGATCATCGCGCTCAGTTCGCCCCACCACCAGGAGGCGAACGCAAGCGTGCGCGACAACGCTGGGGCAGGTGCTTGATCAGGGGTGGTCATGAGTAGTGAGGCTCGGTTTTTCTAGGTATTGGCAGCGGGTGTTGCGGATGCGGTGGCAGCGTCCGGGCCGGTTTCAAGTCGCGTGCCTTCCTGCCAGCGCAGAAAGGTATAGGAACGCTTGGGATTGGGCAACCGCAAGGCCACGGCCTCGCGCACAAAGTGGGAACCGTCCTCGGCCTGCGCCTCTGCGCGGATAGTGACGACGCCGTTGCGAAAAGACTGAAAATTCTGCGCCGGCGCGAAGACCGGGATCGGTAGTCTGGCGTTGCGGGCCGCCTCGCGTTGCGCCAGATAATCATTGACCTGTGCGTCTGTAGCCCCGGGTACCGCCCGCAACACATCCCGCGATGCGATCTGTGTATTGATGCCGGGTTGCCGCGAGTAGATCGTGATGAGCGGCGCAATGCGCTGGAAAAGCTCGGGGGTCATGCCGAGCACCAGCCGCATTTCATCAATGGACTGGAACGGCGCGTTGTTCGGCTTGTAGGCCAGGCCCGCGGCGACATACTCGGGTTCCTCTGCGCCGCGTGGACGCTTGAGCGAGTCGGGGTCCCGCCAGTCACCCACCGCATCCGAGAGGGCGGCCGCCTGCTCGTCCGTCAATCCCTGGGACTTGAACAGGCCGCGAATCAGCGCTTCATTGCCGGAATTGATGTCAATTTTGCCGGACTCATCGAGGATGCTCAGTTGAATCACCATGTCGTGGTATTGCCAGCTTTGCGGCACACCATCCGACTTCCACCGGTCGGCAAATTGCTCCGGCTTGGCAATTTCAAGCAATGCGCGATGCACGGCCGCACTGGTGGCGGCGTCCAATTTGGCACGGGTGACGGCGTTGCCGACAATATTGATGTCGGTGCGCATCGCATGGATGAAGGAGGATGCGATCAACGTCAGCAGCGTAGTAATCCACAGCACCAGGATCAGGGCGACGCCTGTCTGGGCTTTCACGGCGCTGACCGGCGACAGGTTGCTCATGCCCGCCTTGCTCCGCACTGGCGCTGGAACCCGTTTTCATAGCAGCCGGCCTCTTCGCCGAGCCTGACGGCGACAACCAGTTCGGGAACGTCGCGATTCGAATCGGACTTGAGTAAGATCTTGATGGCCTGTGGCATGCGCAGCGGAAATGTCCATTCGGAATACCACTTTGCATCCGCCTGGTCGTTCTCGGCGCCATAGTAGGCAATCTCGATTTCCTTGACACCCTCGACGAGGCGCGTTGGTTTGGCTGCCGCCAGCCCATCCCAATCCTTGGCCTGCAGGTCAAATACTTCGCGCTTGAGGAACAGCGTACGTCGCCGCTCCCCGTCCTGGCTGTCGTCAGCGACATAGAGGTGGCCCCACTGCAAGCCGCCTTCTTTCATGGAGGCGCCCAGGTTGAGCGCAGTCACAAATTTCAGCTCGGTTTTACCGCCCTCAAAGGCAATCTTTGATTCGGGAATACCGCGCCAGCGGACCGGAAATACCTGCCCCAATTCCCGCCGCAGGAAACTTTGTACGATACGTTGGTGTGAAGATTCGGCAATCCTCTTGTCGCCGCTGTCCCAGGCACGTATGCCCAGACTCAGCGCGGAATAGATCAGCACCATGAGCACACCCAGCAGGGTCAGCCCGATTAGCGTCTCGAGCAGGGTAAAGCCTGCAGATTGGGACGGTCGGCGCGGCATCATGTGCGCGGCCCGAGTTGCAGCGTAACCAGTTTGACATTGCGCGGCTGGTTGTCGTCGGTTGCAAACGTCACGGTGGTTTCGACCTCGTACAACTGCGCAAAGTACTGCTTCTCAAAGTCAAGCGACTGTGCATCCCGCGGCGCGGGGTCGACGTAAGGTCGGATCATGACCTCCCACGCGAAACCGTCGTCAAACTTGCCGCTGGTCACACCTTCTCTCAGCGGCAGTTCCACCCCGACGTTGGCCTGCCGCGACTCGGCATACATGGTCGCCCGGGCGTAGTGATCCGCCACCGACGCTCCATTGACACCGCGCGAAAAAATCTGCATCAGCACACCCATGGCCATTGCAAACAACGTGAATGCGACCAGGATTTCCAAGAGCGAGAACCCGGCCTCGAGCGAAATGCGGCCGGGCAATGGGGTTGACTTTCTAGCCACGCGCACCATCCGCCGCGGCTTCGTTGATGGTCACGTGCCCGGTCAGCCAATCCACGTCCACTTCAAAATTGCGACCACCCGCGCCCACTGTGACACGCCCGCCATTTGAAGAGCCGTCGGGATAAAAGCGGATGAAGCCCACGCGTTCACTGATCAGGTCAGCCTGCGAGGTGTACAGCTTGACGTCCAGTTTCTCGTTCAGCTTGTGAACCCGTGACTCCTCACCAACCGTAAACTCGCGACTGTCCAGGTCCAGTTTCAACGACGACTCGCGCCGCTTGTTGATTGCCGTATCGCGCGCGAGCCGCAAGCCGGTGGCCACTGCACGCACGTTGGAACGCAGCTCCGCACCCGTCACGCCGGAGAAAGCGATCTTGGGTAACAGGGTGTATGCCAGCGCGATGATGATCAAGACCACCATCACTTCCAGCAGGGAAAAGCCGCGTGTTCGCATGGGTTTTGCCGGCCGGGATCATTCCCAGGACTTGATGTCCTTGTTGGGCACGGCATCGCCACCCTCCTGGCCATCCGAGCCGAGCGAAACGATTTCATACGGGCGATTGTCGCTGCCGGGTGAGCGGTAGATCAGTTCGTTCTTCCAGGGGTCCTTCAGTGCTTCGGCGTTCTTCACGTAGGGACCCACCCAGTTGCTCACACCCGATGGTTGCTGAACAAGTGCCTTCAACCCTTCCTGGGTATTCGGGTAGCGCCCGGTATCCAGCTTGTACTGGTCCAGCGTGGCGGTGAGTTGCGTGATCTGGCTCTTGGCCACACGCCACTGCGCCTGATCCTGCTTGCCGAAAATATTGGTGGCCGCCCAGCCGACGATCAGGCCGATGATGGTGATGACGATGATGATTTCGATCAGCGAAAAGCCGGCCGACCGTTGCATGGAGCGTTTTGGAGTCATTTCTTTTCCTGCCTTGTTGAGTCAAAACTAAAAGGGCAAATCCATCAGGTCGAACATCGCAACCAGCAGCGACATGATGATGAAACCGATCAGCAGCGCCAGGCCGACAATCATGACCGGCTCCAGCAGCGCGAGTGCGCGTTTGATGGCCGAGGAAACTTCCCGGTCGTAGACGTCGGCCACCTGGAACAGCATTTCGTCCAGCTTGCCGGTTTCTTCGCCTACACCGATCATCTGTACTGCGAGCTTGGGAAACACCTGCGCCTCGAGCATCGGCTTGGCCATGCCACGACCTTCCTTGAGGTCGCGCGAAACGATATCCACTGCGCTGCGGAAAACAGCGTTTCCCAGCGTTTCCTTGAGAATGGCGAGGCCGGTGAGAAGTGGAACCCCGTTTTGCAGCAAGGTTCCCAGCGAACGTGAAAAGCGGGCCATTTCCACCTTTGCGATCAGGTTCCCCATGATCGGCCAGCGCAGAAACCTCGCGTCCCAGCGCGCCCGGGACTCAGCCTGGCTCAGCGACCGGCTGAGCAGCCAGAACACCGCCATGACACCGGCAAGGATCAGCGGCCAGTTCTTGCGCAGGAAAATGCCGGCCGTCAGCACCAGGTCGGTGGCAAGTGGCAGTGCTTTCCCGGACTGGTCGAAGATCTGCTTGAACTGCGGAACCACAAACACCACCAGGATCAGCACCGATGAGACCGCCACCAGAAACAGAATCGCAGGGTAGATCAGCGCCGACACCACACTGTCCTTGAGTTCGGCGGCACGCTCCATGTAGTCGGCCAGCCGCATGAGCACGTTTCCCAGCGACCCGCCGGCTTCGCCGGCCTTCACCATGTTGATGTAAAAGCGCGAGAAAACGCCGCGATGGGAATCGAGCGCCTTGGAAAGCGCGGTACCGCCGCGGACTTCATTGCGGATCGACGTCAGCAGTTCCGAAACACTCTGCTTTTCGGCCAACCCGATGAGAATCTCCATGCTGCGGTCCAGTGGCAGGCCGGCCCGAAGCAGTGTCGCCAGCTCACGCGTGATGAGCGACAAGTCGGACTGGGAGACCTTGCCGCGACCGGACAGGCCGAAGCCCGGACTTGCCGCAACCGGGGCAGATGAAGCCTTTGTCCCGGCTTGGGTAACTTCTGCAGCACGAATGGGAATGAGTCCCAGGGACTGCAGGTGTGAAATGACACCCGAGTGACTGGCCCCCTCAAGCAGCCCCTCTTTGATTTCGCCGCCCGGTGAAACGGCCTTGTACTGGAACATCGGCATCGTCGGGACCCGCCTAATCCTCGCGCGTCACGCGCAGGACTTCTTCGAGGGTGGTCACGCCGTTCACGGCCTGCTTCAGGCCGTTTTCGTACATGGTCTCCATGCCGTCCTTGATCGCTGCCGCGCGCAATTCAGAGGATGTGGCATGACGCATGATGAGGCTGCGCAGCGTATCGGTCATGGGCAATACTTCCATGATCGACTGGCGGCCGAAGTAGCCGGTGTGGCCACAGTGTTCGCAACCTTTCGGCTTGTAGAGCGTCAGTTGTGCAGCCTTGGAAAAGCGCCGCAACCCCATTTGCTCGACAACTTCTTCCACCGGATGGTACGGCTCCTTGCAATGTGTGCACAGGCGCCGGACCAGGCGCTGGGCCTGGATGCCGATGATGGTGGAGGTAAGCAGATAGTCGTCCACCCCCATGTCGAGCAGGCGGTTGATGGTGGCGGCGGCGTCATTGGTATGGACGGTCGACAGCACCATGTGGCCGGTGAGCGCCGACTGCACCGCGATCTGCGCGGTTTCAAGGTCACGAATCTCGCCGATCATGATCACGTCGGGATCCTGCCGCACAATGGAACGCAGCGCGTTCGCAAATGTCAGGTCGATCTGCGGCTTCACCTGGATCTGGTTGATGCCGGGCATCTGGTATTCCACCGGGTCTTCAACGGTCAGAATCTTGACGTCCGGTTTGTTCAGGCGATCGAGCGCGGTATACAGCGTGGTGGTTTTTCCCGAGCCGGTCGGTCCGGTCACCAGCAGAATGCCGTGCGGCTGGTCCAGGATCGCGGTAAATACCTTCAGGTTGTCCTCATCAAAACCGAGGGCGAAAAAGTCCAGTGCCACACCACCCTTGTCGAGGATCCGCATCACCACCGACTCGCCATGCATCGTGGGCACGGTC
>CAYSKY010000001.1:32655-40544 GCA_964431425.1 uncultured Burkholderiales bacterium | reverse complement strand
ACAATGACGAGCCCCACCATCGTCGCCGTGAATACAAAACTCGGCAGGAAAGGATACGGCTTCACCACATACCAAAGGAGCGCTCCAGCCAGCATGACGAGCATCCACAACCACGCATGGCGGGTGGCAAGACTCATCGCCTCGCGAAGCCATTTTTTGTAGTCGCCCGGGTCAATCCCTTTCGGATCGGCCGTCATTTATCTACTTCGGTTTCTTACGCGCTTTTTGAAAGGCCTTGTCGCGCGCAAAGAAATCGGAAAGGATTTCATTGACCAGCGCATCATCCGTGATGTCCTGCCCGTAGGCGGTCTTGTAGATCGCCCGGTAAGCATCGATGCTATCGGCGTTGCTCTGTTTCAATTTGAAGCTGCGTTTGATTTCCGCTGGGGGCGGTGCCAGCGGCTTCAATTTCAATGCCATTGCGTTCATGACGTAAATCTCCTTTTGTGATGATCGATCAATCAATGGCAAGACTATCCAGCTCGAACGAAAACACGTCGAGCAAACCCTTATATTCACTCGGCTTAACCGTCGGCCGATCGCGGTCGACAATATGCATCCGCTTCTCCTTCACGTATTCATACCGCGGCCATTCCGGGCGCCGAAAAAGCCTCTCGTAATAATCACGCTGCCACTGCTCGCGAAACAGATAGCGCACGCGTTGATACTCTTTTGCCTGCCACGCCCGCCCGTGGTCCAGAAACGCAATAAAAATATCGCGTTCGGACTTTGCATGCAATTCCACTTCGAGCGCATGGCTGATCCCGTCCACATCGTAGATGGCATCGGGCGTCTTGAGCCGGTTGCGTTCGATCAGCCGTTCGGGTGTCACTTGTTCTAACGAAATGCCGCTACGCAGAATCGCGGATTGCACCGCCAGGTCGTGGCGAATATTGGACATGTTAATGCTGTTGGCCCGCCGCTTGTAATGGAGCATGGCGACATGGCGCTCACGTGCCAGAACGTAGCCATAGTCGCCCAGCATTATGATCGGTTTATGGTAGGTCGGATACATCATTTCCTTGATGTAAAACGACTCACGTAAAGACTTAAAATAGCCATCTTTTTCTCGCTCTAACCCCATCACTTTCAGTAGGATCGCGCGGCTCGAAAAATGAAAGGTGGCGAGCCATTCCAGTATCGAATCTATCTTCTCCTGCTTGCGCTTCCGCGAGACCGCCGCGCCGGGAAAACGTAACCCAATTTGGTCCATATCAGACAGCCCCCCAAGGTTACAGAATCGTAACAGAAACCGTGCCGGCACACCAAGCGCTGGCATGCTTTTTTGCAAGAAGATTCAGCGACAGCGCAAAGCTTCGCGCCGTCGCGTCCTAGCGACAAAGCGGCGAGCGATTTTGCCCTAGCAAAATCGAAGGATTTGGGGCCCCCCAGGGCCTCAAATCCTGGCTCGGTTTTGCGCGCCCTCCCCGCGCAAAACTTGACGGCAGCGCCGCGCCCCAGCGCGGCTAGGCGGCAACCGGGACGAGAGCCAGGCGCGCCCAGCGCCGGGCAGTCCAAGGACGCCCCCTAGGGCGGACTGGGACGGTCTCGTACCGTCGTCGAGCGCTAAGTGGAGCGAAGCGTAACGTCGCGCTTGACCCCGTCTTTGCGGGGCGGGCGTCCAGCCCGATTCGCACAACGTGCGAACAAGTCCCAGGCTGCCGAAAGGCAGACTGCGGCGCAGCCCGCCAAAGGCGGGGTCAAGCGCGTAGCGCGCAGACGACGGTGGGTGAATCGCGTCCGGCCGGGAATGCGTCCAGCTTTCCCGGCCAGCGAGAGGGCAAAGCCCTCCAAGGCAGCGTACCGTCCAGGGGAGCAACGCGGGGTGAATCGAGGCGTAGCGGGGCGTCCAGACCCGCTCTCGCCGCGAGAGGGAGGCACCCTCATTGCTGAGGCGCCCTAGCGCCCGGCAATGCCCTACCCACCGCAATAGAGGCGATTTTAGCGCCCGAAAAGCGACGGCGATTGCGGTGGGTACAAGGAGATGTCCAACATACCGCTCTAATGCCCGCAAGGGCTGGTTTTGGTGACGAAAAGTGCCGGTTATGCGATTGCTGTGGCGGAGATTTCAAAGGCATAATGACGCCTCAAATTTGGCAGCTATCGAGGCTCAATGAATCCGACTCTACAGGCATTTGTCGATGGCCATCTCAACACTTTGTTGGGCTTGGCGAACCCACTATTATTCAATGTCTTTGCCCTCGTCTTGGCAACGATAATTATCGTTGATCCCCTCCCCCTGACCCCCCGCGATGAGGACACGTCAACCGTCGATTTGCTTCTGATTTGGACTCGGCGGGCGGGCCTGATCGTGTTGATTTCGTTAGCGATCGTATTGCCGTTTTATCTATTTTTTTTGTACGGTTTAGCGCATGCCGAATCGCCGGATACCGATGCGAATGCAAGGGGCGTTTTGAAGGAGATTCTGGCCAAAGACTGGTGGCGAATCGTGGCTGGCGGGGTCGTCGGGTTGGCCATAAAAGCAATCTTTGACCGCTATGTGGCCCCTCCCCTGTCGGCATGGATGCGGGATATCCGGATCAAGACGATCCAGGACAAGCAGTCAGACGTTCGAGAGGTGATTGGCGAACTCCAGCCGAAGCGTTTTTTGCCGGCCACCTACTACAAACCGGAATGGGTTTTTTTCGGGCTTGGCAAGAACGGGACTCCGCTATACGTGGACCTGAAGACATTCCGCGAAACCAATACGCAAATAGTCGGGCCAACGCGCTACGGAAAGGGTGTCTTGTTGGGCGCATTGGCAGAACAGAGTATCCAGCTCGGACACTCATTTATTTATGTCGATCCCAAGGATGACAGGTGGCTTCCGTGGATTCTTTACCAAACCGCGGCGCCTGCGAAAAAACGCTTCGTGGTGATCGATCTCAACAGCGATAAAACCGGCTGGCACCCGTTCGTGGGTGGCGAACTGCGGGACCGACGCGAGCGGATCGTCAGCGCTTGTGGGTTATACAGCGCCGGCACGGATGCCGACTATTACAAGCGCCTGGAACGTGGAATCCTGGATCGGATTCTGCCGACTTCCACCGGCACCATTCGATCGTTGCTCGATGCCCTGGAAGCGCTCGATGGCGATGATGTACCCCTCAAGAAAAAAGCGGCGGCATTGTATGAAGGCTTGAAAGAACTGGCGATGATTCCGGCCCTGAATCCCAAGGGGGTTGGGATGACGACAGAGAGCATCATCCGGAATGGATGGACGTGCTATTTCCGGGGGTCGCTGCGGGACCGAACGAAACTGATGGCGACGCGGCTTTTCGTGACGGAAGTGCTGCAGCAGGCAAAGAATCTGAAGGCCGAGCGGGGTGCGAATCATCTTACCTTTGCCATCGATGAACTCAAGTTCCTGGTGAGCAAGGAAGTGTCGGACGCCCTGGCGACGTCGCTCTCGGATAACGTAAACATTATCGTTCTCCACCAGTCCATGCAGGACCTTCGCGGGATCGAAGATAAGCTGCTCGACAAGAACGCGATCGAGAAGAGCATCGATGTCAATTGCCAAATCAAGGTCGTATATAAATGCGACCCGGAAACGGCGGAATGGGCGGAGCTGAAAAGTGGCACGAAGCTGGTGAAGATCGCGAGAATGGAGCGCACCGCGATTAACCGTTTTGGTGGCGAAGTCTTCGAACACGAGCGCAGCATGGGCGACGTGGAAGAGGGGTTGATTTCGCAGAACGTGCTGCTCACATTACCGCCCATGATCGGGGTCTTTTTTATGCCGACCGAGCTGGCACAGGTCGTGTTTACGTCACCCGTTAAGACAGATATCGGAGAAGACTTATTTAAGGAGCACCCTGTCTATTCCGAATGGAAAATCGCCAATGCCAAGAAGGGAGACGGCGGCCATAAGCCGGCCGGGACTATGAAACCGGAACGGCCGGAAGCGGCGCTGAATGAGCCGCTGAAGCATCCTTTGACGGCACACATGAAGCCACGCGAACGCCTCAACAGAGCGCCCATTCAACCCTCAAAGCCAGTGGGAAAACCTGTGCAAACCGCGGATAGCGCCCTACCCTCTCTGAGTCCGCCAGGAGCCGTGACGCCGGAGATCATTCCTGCCGCACGATCATCCAGCACGGTCGCGGCCGAAACGGTGGAACCGAAGCCGCTCTAGACGGAAAAACAGCGTAAGGCCGGAGCCTTACGCTGTGGGGTGAGAATTCGGCTATTCAGCTTCATCCTCAACAAGAGCACACCCGACGAGCATACCCTTGTCGTTCACGCCGATCTTGCCGTCCTTCTGCCATGCGGTGCTTACGAGGTTGCGTACCGATACTTCGTAAGCCACGTCTGACAGCGTTTCGGTGTCGGTGTGCTGAATGCCCTCAAAGAGAGCACCAAGCGACTTATCGACCGTTACATCAACATAGCGATACTTCAGTTTTCCGTCGACAGATTTGCCATTGTGCATGACAACCCTAGCGGCAAAAAACGCAGGCTTCGCCTTTTTACCCGGTTCAGCTTGCGGCTGAACCAAGCGAATGTCGCTGATGTAACCAAGAGCGTTCGTGGTCGAGGCAGGGGCTTGTTTTGATGCGTTCATGGTGGTTCCTTTCATCGGTGAAGAAAAAAGGGACACCACTTTTGCGGACCCGTTAGGGACACCGCATAGCGGTGTCCCAAGGGATGTTTCAAAGCAAGTTGCTTCTAGCGTCAAGTTGCCCTGGCGCGTGGATGAAAGGTAGGACGAAGCGGCCTATATTGTCAATCGTGACGCCGGATGCGCCGCCGGCGCGCGCGTTGTCACGAACGCGAAAATCACCTCAGCTTAGTAGTGACGAAACGAGCTGGCCTAGATGCAAAATTGGTCACTACTTCTAGTTGTTGGCGCGTGAAATCGTGCCGGTTTCCACATTCAGATTAAATGGTCGCGAGCCGCTGGACCGTGTCGGGGTAACGCTTTACCAGATTGATCAAAAGTGCCGCTTGTGCATTCGGTTTTGCGCGCCCCTGTTCCCAGTTCTCCAGTGTGCGAACATTCGTTCTAAGGTATGCCGCGAATAAAGCGCGCGAAAACTTCAAGTTTTTTCGCACTCGAATCAGTTCATTGGGCGTCACTTTCGGTGCCGGTTTGTACTCGATCGTATGCGTACGCAATGTCCGCTTGCCCTGCCGTGCTTCAGCGAGCGCCGTCATGCCTTCAGCCAATTCGGCGAAGAGATCGCGTTTGGGGGCGCGTGCGACTTTCGCTTTGACGATCGTTTTCATCATTTTCTCCTTGCGTCCAGTTCCGTCTTGATCATCGCTTTGAGCATCTTGCGTTGCTGCGGCGTCAAGTCGTCCATCTCGTCCTTGTCGTACAGGGTGAACAACCAGAATTGCAAGCCGGCATCCCACCAGTAATAAATTACCCGCAGGCCACCACGTTTACCCTTGCCACGCCGTGCGTCGGCAAATCGCAGCTTGCGCAAACCACCGGTTTCCGGAATCAGGTCGCCTGCCTCGGGTTGCTTTATCAACAAATTCTGCAGCGCCCGAAAAGCCTCGTCGTCCAAGTAGTCTGCCCGGTGGCGCTCGAAGGCGGTCAGTTCAATGAAAACGGCTTTCATGGCATCAGTATACGCAACTTACGTATATACGCAAGCTGCGTATAGTATGTCAGCCGGGACAGTCCCCGGGGGTTGATTGCAACCCGTTGAAAGAAGGAAGCTATCGGCTGCTCGATAGTAATCTCAGGTTTATTTCTTGGTGTTTAAGGTCGGCACCCGCCTTCGCCTTACTTGAATGTTTGTCTGTGGCTGGCATCGCACGCCCTGTCGCCAGCGCGAAGCGCCCGGTCATGTTGCGGGTAAGCGCCTTCACTAGGGATGCACGGCTTTTTTCGACGAGACCAACCGAAGCGGCGTCACTCGAGCGATTATTTTTTCGCCGACCGCATCCCTCGCCTTTTCGAGCTCGTAATGGCATTGGAGATTCATCCAGAACTCGGCTTCCATCTCGAAAAATGCCCCAAGCCTCAATGCTATCTCGGGCGTTACGGACCGCTTGCCTTCAATGATTTCAGACACTGCAATAGGTTGCATACCGGTATTCTTTGCCAAGCGGTACGGCGTAATGTTCATTGGCTCCAGGAACTCGTACTTCAATATTTTTCCAGGCGTCGCCAACGAGATTGTGCTCATTTAGATGCTCCCAACTTTTAGACTTCATATAGGCCCGATCAGCGATTAGGATCGCGATTCGCCATCACTCAGGTGACCCGTATTCGCTTGCTGGTCAAGCCGCTGAACGATCGCGGCATACATTTCTTGAGGGATCATTGCGCCCCTGAGCAAACCCGTGCACAGGCCCAATACGTATGACCTGTGTGCGTGCTGCGCCTCGATCGGCGCACGCTCCATGTCTTGCATGGCTTTCTCGATCTCACGCTGAATGTCTCTTCTCACGACTACCACGATCTTCCCCTCGGTGGTTTCCAGTCGCACAAGCCATCACCCGCCGAGACGCACATTGCGCGCATCCGGTCCGGGCTCAAACTTACGCGTTTTTGATCCGCCGTTTTGTCCGGCGCCGCGGTAAGTATGGTTGAATAATTCCGGGCAGAACCAAGCATTTAATTGACGGTTCACTATCCATAGCCGCATTGCCGTCCATCGCCGCGCTCGCAGCAATTGTTGCTTTCGCGACAATGGATGGTAGCGATGATGGTCATCATCACAAAATGTAAAGTCGGGTCAACGAGCGCCGCCGAAGATTGGCGCGGGCCAGCACGCACTACTAATTTATTGTGCGGTCGCCACGGTTGCCGGTTGTCCAATGAGACGTTTCACCGGAATCCGCTTCACATGCACAAGGTCGCGCTCGTCAATTGTCCAACCCTCCAAAAAGCCAACCAGGGTCAGTTCTTTGAGCGCGCTCTCCAGGCAGCCGCGAAAGTGAAACAGTTTCTTCGCCGACGAACCGGAGAGATCGCGAATCGTGGCCACGCGCATGGCGAACGGTTCGCGATGGGTGGAGTAGAACGAGTGCAGCCACTGTGCCAGGTCGCCCCGGGTAATCAAGCGCTGCTGGAAGTAGACGCGGGTATACGACTCATCGTCGAAGAGCGCGACGATGCCGGCCTCCAGATAGACTCTCCATTTTCGCAGGCCCTCCCCGGCCGGCGTTTCATATTCAAACTTGCGAACCAGGCTACCTGAAAAAGCCCGATCGCCCTGCTCTCCCAAATCCTCCAAAACCTGTAACGCAGTTGCCTGCAAGCGCAGCAACGTTTCCTTCAGCCGGGTGTACGAACGCGAATGTCGCGTCCAGCCGATCGTGGTAATGAAACTGTTGGCGGTGAAGTCGACGAAGTAGTCCTGTGAGAGGGTTTGCCCGCGTGCGAGATGGACAAGTTGCATGAAGACCGTGAAATCGTCTTGGTTGAGCTGCTCGCCTCGATACTTGATGTGAAGATTTGCAACGGCGGCAACCAGGGCGTCTTTGATGAACTTTCTTTCGCCGCGCAATTGCGAACAACTGAACAACGCGCTTCTAGCCAGACTATTGGGGATGCCGCGTATTGCCGGATCCCACAACGGCATTTGAACACCGTCGTGTTTATGCCCGGATTTGAGTCGCTGAATACGGGCTTCGATCTGGTCGCGCTGTGCGTTTGTGGCCTCTTGCGTGCGCTGTTGTTCTCGCTGTCCCGCGAGTTCCTTTTGGCGCATACAAAAGGCCTGTATGTTCGTTGTGTCAGACACGGATTCCCCCATATGTTGCGATAGCGTTACAAGTATGCACAAGTGATAGTGTTTCGCAATGGTGAAAGCGTAGGCAATGAACGATAAAATGTAGTTACTGAGCGAGAATTGCTGCTCGAACTGTTTATGGTGTGTTTGCCGTTTTGTTTATTCATCTGAGCATTGGTATTTAAGAAATTA
>CAYSKY010000001.1:0-32645 GCA_964431425.1 uncultured Burkholderiales bacterium | reverse complement strand
GTATATAGATCGGTCAGCGACTACATTTCATGGCGCAAGTTGCTACAAAACACTCGGTCACTGCCTGTAGTCAACGAGCGATGCGCTCGCCCAATGACTACATGTTATCCACAGGTTACGGTCATTCAAACTGCAACAGAAATCGGTGACTGACTACAAAAAGGCGACGGGTCCGACCAGCTGCATCGCCCAATGACTACAAAATAGCGGGAAACGTCTTGTCGCAGTACGACGTTTCCGAACACGATCAATGCTGTAGTCGCGGAACGATGCGGAAACGTAGTCATTGGACGATATTCCGATATTCGAAACACCCGCCTTGCTCCCGGTGTAGTCGTGGAGCGATGAAGGCGCGATTCATTTGGCTCGAAGAAAATCCGTGATGACAGCAGCCAAGTCGGGAATACGATCCGGCGCGATCACGTTCGGCTCAAACTGGATTTGCAGGCGCCCTTTGGCAAAAACCGTACGGCCAATGACGCGTTCGCCAATTTTCAGCGCTGACATGGAAGCCTGCTTTGCCGAAGGACACAAGGCGGCGAACACTTGCGCGCCCGATAGTGCGCCCTTCTTCTTCGCCAGCAGTTTTGCTTGGTCGAGTATTGGTTTGGGATTGGCGGCCAAGCGTAGAGACAATTCATCAGACCAGCGATACTGCAGATCGTAGGGCGACGGAAACGCATCAAGCACCACTTGCGGGAGGTTGCGCAATTTGATTGCCTGGCTCACATGCGCGCGGCTTTTCTCAAAATGTACAGCAAGCTGCGCAGCGTTCTCGAAGAACTTGTCATGCAGCGCGTTGACGTACATGTCGCCAAGCTCATAGGGCGTGAGATCCTCGCGATGCATGTTTTCGCGAGCCATCGCCAGCCAATGCTCGAGGTCCGTCAGCGGTTGGACGATGGCCAACAGCGGCAGCCCTTCTTCTTGGCACGCCTTGGTGCGACGGTGGCCATACGTCACTTCAAAATCAGCATCTGGATCGCCGCTCACCGGCCGTACAAGTACCGGCACGACGTTGCCACCCGAGGACTTCAGATCCTCTTTGAAAATGCGGAAAATTCCTGTTTTCCAGTGCTGCTCGTGACGATTCGCTGAACGCGAGAATCGCACCCGTCGCGCATCTATACGTAGGGTCGGTACGCTGCCTTCATGCTGCTTCAGACGTTCTTCGAGTTTGCGGACAGTATCGTTGGCAGCGCGAAGTTGTCCACTGAAAGCCGCCATACCACCGGGAGCCGAATGCAATTTGGGTGAATTCGGCTGAGAGCTTGTCCCAGTTGTATCGCCTGGCGATGCCGGCTTGCTTACCGTGGAGGCATCGAGGTCCTTGAACTTGTCGAGAGATGCTTTGAGTCCGCCAGCCATGATCACTCACCTGCTTTCTGTTCAACGACCGTTGTTTCTGGCCATGTTTGGGAAATGGACTGATCCATGAGGTCGACGAACTGGTCATAGGCTTCGCGCGCGCGCTCATAGGTTCGGCTCGATCCGCTGTACTTGGTAATGTCGTACACCGTGCCAAATTCGATCGAGGCGACCTCAGCAACGGCGGTCTGTGGAATTTGTACGGGCAATACGCGGTCTCCGTAGGTCTTTGAAATCCAGGAGCGAACCACGGACGTGGCTTGTATTGACATATCCACGCGCGACAACAGAATATTGACGAAAGCATAGGTCTTCTCGAACGGCATCTTGTCCCGAATGGAGTGCGCCAAATCGGAGAAAAGGCGCCAGAACTGGGCCGAGCTTGCAAAGTCGGGCGACTTCGGCGGAATGGGAATGACCAGACCATCGGCGGCGAGCAGGGCGTTCAGGGTGATGTAACTCATCGATGGCGGCGTATCGATGATGATCACGTCATAGACCTTTTTGGCCGATGTTAAACCGTTTAACAACACGTCCCAGAACCGGAAATCCTTTTCCTCCATTTGCCGAGCGGGCAAGACAAACTCAGCACCGAATAGAGCAGGGGAGGCTGGTACCAAGTCCAAGCCGGACCAATAGGTTTTGCGAATTGCATACTCGATGCCGTTGATTTCTTTCTCGCCATCGTCGGTATCCCACTTGCCGTGGAATAACGGCGAAATGGTGTCGGTAACATCGACTTCCGCATCCGGCAAGAATCCGCAAAATGTCGTCGCGCTGCCTTGCGGATCGGCGTCGATCAACAGGACCCGGTGGCCACGTAAAGTGAGCCCTTGCGCGAGCGCGACCGCCGTTGTCGTTTTGGATACGCCACCCTTAAAGTTGGCAATAGTCACGACAAAGCCGTCCTGGCCGGCCGGTCGGACGGGGAGGGTACGATGGAATTTGACCCATTCCAGCGACTCCTCCAAAGTGAATTCCCGACTGCTTCTTGGCTGTCGTTGCTGGCCACTCGGCAAGCCTTTACTGCGCAAGCGATAATTAAACTGGTTCTTGTCCAAACCACATAGGCGCGCAAACTGGGTGCTGGAAAATATCGGGGCCCGCTTGCGTTGTTCGGGCGCAAAAGCGATCGTACGGATTTGCTCTAACATGGACGTCGCGCGATCGGCGATGATGAGCAAGTCATCCATCGTTACTCGCGCGGCGGCTGGCAGGGGAGGGGAGGCAAGTCGATCCACTAAATTCAGGCCTTTCATCAAATTCATCGCAGTTGCGCTAATATACACGCCATGCACCGAGCGTCAATGATTCAACAGAGTTCGCGCCTAAATTTAGTTTGCGTTGAATTTTACCGATTAGGTTGATCGGGTAGGAAGCTGTGCGCTCGTCTGCCTTGTTAAACGGTTTAACAGCCGTCTGAGTAAGCAAGTGTGGATCGACATTTTTAGGTAATAAGGAAGGATTTCGCCCACACGCCATGCGGAATTGCCATAAGGCGAGAAGGCTTGTTAAACCGTTTAACAGACTTGGATTGGGTTGCATGCAGTGGACGAGCCCGTTCCCATTATGCAAACCCTTGCGTTGATCGGCCCGCGTTTAGGTTGCAAGGGATCTCGGTTCGCAAGGCACGACTCGGGCGTTGTTAAACCGTTTAACAACGTATGCCGCATCGTCCAATGACTACAGTGTTCGACGACAGCGGCTGCCATCTTGATCGAGGCATCCAGACCGTACACGCTGATATTGCTGCGCATGAGGTCAAAGACACCACGAATATTTACGGTAAATATTCGGCCTGCAATCTCGCGCTAGCGATTCGTTTCCGGGGCCACCGGTGGTGCTGGGAAGGAAGATCGGGTGGCCAGCAGCCGTTCACTCTTGTCCGTCTGCCGATATTTTCCGGTCGTCTCAATCGAGGCATGCCCGCAGTTTTCCTGAATGATGCTCAAGTCGGTGCCACGCTGTGACGCGTGGGTGGCGTAGGTATGGCGCAGCCAATGTGTCGAAGCCTTAAGCAGCTTCTTCGCCTCTTCACTCCCTTTGTCCAGCTGCGGGATGACGCGCGCAAAGGCCTCGTGGGCGATCTCGTAGACGGTCGCCGGCGAGAGGGTCTGGCTGGCGTCGCGGCGCCCATCCAGACTGCCAATCAACGCTGCAGGCGCCTCTAACGCGAAGGGGATATCCGCGATCGGGCATAACCGGTTTTCCGGGGAGACGAGGCCCCGATCGATCCAGTGCTCGACCAGGTAGGGGAGCACCCATTCCAGCAGCACGACCTCACGCACCTTGTTGCCTTTGCCAATGACCGTCAGAAAAAACACGACCCCGGCCTCCGGCGTCTGTTCGCGCGTCAGGTGGTCGGTGGTTGCGCCCGCGATCTCTCTTGCTCGCAGCCCGGCGCCCTTCGGGCGTGTCTCGGTCTAGAAGCCACGCGGCCTGGCACTTTTCCCAAAGAGGTTGGGGCAGGTGGCGTTTGGCGAATTGCGGCTTGTGGCTGGGCGGGGGCAGGGCGGTATCGCCAAACGGATTCGAATCCAGGTAGCGCTGTTCCACCAGCGTCTCACACGCCGATTTTAGGACCGTGACGGCATATTTGATGCTCTCTGGCGACAAGGGGCCGGCGAAAGGCCGCCAGGCTTCACTAAACCTTCGTACCTTTTTCTGGCGCTTGCCGCGGCGAATATCCTCAGGGGTCAAGCTTGCGATCCAGCGTTCGGGTGGGAAGGGCGCCATCAGGAAGGCGACGTAGGCATTGGCGTCATCGGTGTTGAGCGACGAAAACGCCTTGCCCCGTTCGACCACCGCCCAGAGGAGTGCCCGTTCTAACTCCTTCTTGTACGCACGCAGCGTCTTCGGCTTATAGGCGAAACGCGACAGCACGAAGTGGATCGCCTCCAGGTCATTTTGCGCATTGATGCGCGCGGCGCGCTCCCCCCGGTTGCTGCCCTGCGAGCCGTCCAGCGCCGGCACCATGGCGAGCCGCTCCAGTGGGGCGACGTTCGTTCCTGGGGACGCGAATAAAGGCGGGGAGGGCAGGGGGGTGAGCGCACGCGCCTCGACGGGCACCAGGTCGCCCAAGGTGCGGCGATGGGTGTCGAGGAACGTGAGCACCGCTGCCGCCTTGACGGCGCCTACCCCCGACAGTTGATCGAACCAGCGCGGGCCCGCGCGCAACAGGGCCGTAAAATCTCCCATGGTTTTGACGTGGGCGCGGCGAAGGGTGCCGGCCAGGCGCGGTTGAAACCACCAGGCGACGAGCGAGGCGGGCGTTGGGTGATCGGTGAGCGCCGCTAACGCCTCGATCGCCTCGATCGCGGCGTCAACCAGAGCGGTCGTAGGGCGCGTGGCCGGCAACGGGACTTCGGCTTCATAGGCCTCGAGCTGTTCGCTAAAACGCCAGCCGGCATAGCCGCGCCGGGCGACGAATTCATCGAAGGTCTCCCGCAGGCGGGGCAGTCGCGGCGGCCGGATCGGGGGCGCATAAAGCAGATGCTTGGCGAGATCGCCCCGGTCGGCGCGTTGTGCGCGTAGCTGAGCGCGCGTGAGAATGTCGCGGTGCTTGCGCCTGACCACGCGAGCGTCGGTCGTTCCCAGGTAGCGCTCAGCCGCCTCGCCAAGGTCGAGCCCGAGGAATGCGGATTTCAGGAAAGCAGCCTCATCGGCGCTCAGGACCGGCGTCGGCCTAAGGGTTTGATTCAGCAAGCTTTGGGTGGCCATAACCGCTACTTTAGCACAGTCGTTTTCGTCTGTGATAATGATAGTTATCACTAGTATAGCAGTGTTTTGAAGGGAAGGGCGCGGAAAACATGGGCCGTTTGATTGCCGCCAACACCGGCATATCCGTCGCGGCAAGGAGCGAATTACCTCTCGTCACAGATACGCCTTCTTCTCTCTGACTAGCGCTGGCCAAATCGATCCCAAATGTAGAATGACTTTAATTCATCCTTCGATTGAGCCCCATGTCTACCAATGACCTAGAGGTTTTCCAGGATTTGTCTCTTCATGTGACAAACGCACCAATATCCTCCATTCGCGAATTGCTACTTAAGCAAGTGGAGCCGCCATGGAAGCATGAAGACGAAAAAGAGAGCCACCTGAAAGGGCTAGGTTCAAGCGGCGAGGACATCATCGTGTTTTCGCGGGAGTCGGATAGCAAAGCTCCGACAATCGGATTGGTCCTCTGGCAAGACACCAGTGGTTACAAGGTCGCGAACATCGTTCCCAAGGAAACGGGATCCATCAGCATCGCCACCTACAACGCGGTCTTGCAAGACTTCGTCGATAAAATTGCCAAGCCTGCTGCTGGCGAAAGCGATTTTAGGATCAAAGTCACACAATCGCGCCAAACCGTTAAAGATTGGTTGGGAGAGGAACCCGCGGCAGCCCTCCGGAGCTTTTCTGGGGCCGCAAACAAATCGACCGGTGCCTCGCATCCCAAAGACCAGGAGCGGTGGTTCAACTTCCTGGTCGCCGCACATCGAAGCGGACACAGGGCAGACCCCGGTACGCTGCGCAGATGGCTCGTCGAGGTTGATCGCTGGCCGGAAGACGAGGCCCACGATCTCGCGTCTAATTATGAGACGGCGTTGGAGCTTTTGCGGCACTACGATAGCCACTGACAATGGGGTTGTCTCCGCAAGACCTCATTCGAATCCGTGTGCTCGGCAAGCCTGTGCTGTGCTTGGACACCTGTTCCATTCTTGATATGATGCGAGCCATTACGCGTGACGATGTCAATCCCACCAATTTAAAATCGGCGCAAGATTTGTTGGCTACCGCTGAAAGCGGCGGCGGCTTGGTTGTCTTGATCGCGGAGCAAGTCAGCTTTGAACTTGGTGACAATGCGCAAGCCATCTACGACGATGCAGAAGCTGCGCTGGTTAAATTTCGAGCACGCGCAAAAGACATCGACGCCGTCGCCTGCTTGTATGGTGCGAGTGGCGCTATGGATACAGCACATCTCACGGGTCACGCACAAAGAGCACAAGACGTTGTCAACAGGTTAGTAGCGGCCGCAACAATCGTTCCCCGGAGTGATGATATTCTTGGGAAGGCTTTCCTGAGAGTCAACTCGGCAAGAACACCGGGTGCGACGGGAAAACAGTCGATGAAAGACTGCGTGGTGGTGGAAACCTACCTAGAGGCCATTCAATCGCTCAGAGCACATGGCCACAACGAAAAGGCCGTGTTCTTGTCATCGAACATCAAAGACTACTTTGAACCCAGCACGAAACACATCGCAGCAGACATCGGTGCTGATTTTGCGTCAGTGACTCTGGATTTCGCCACGAACTGGACAACTGCGAAATTCTACTTGGGCCTTTGATGCCAGCGCGGTCCGTTTGTGGGGCCGCCACATGAAAGCACTCACAGATCAGGTATTCGCTTGTCGCCATCATGAATTAATACGTCGCCTCAATTGCCAGGAGTCGGCGGGGCGCGCAAACTTGCTTCAGCTATACGAGCCGAAAGGTTGTTGGGTGGAAGAAATCATCGAACGAGTGAAATGCCCTTCGGCACCACTCGAAAAATGTCCGCAATCGCCCATCACGGACGGAGAGTTGATTGCCCTATCGCGCAATTTGGTGGGAACCTCAAAGTTTCGGGGGGTCTGGACGATTGCGGCAGACGGCACTCCCGTCGCCATATTGCACGCTCTCGATGAAACGAATTTCCGGGCTGCACGTTTGAATATGACCGGCGTTGTTACTTGGAACTGGCCCCATCGCGCCGGATCATTGGTCAGTTTCACTCTCGTCATTCGTGGCCAACGATCTCCAAGGATCTTCGTTAGCCCCGACAGTGCATTTGTCCGGGCCGTTGCCGAACGTGGTCGTGCCGCATTCTCCGTCAGCTTTGGAGGTCAACTTAGCCCTTTCTATTTAGCCGACTTCACAAAGCATCCCGAGCATCCGGACATGCTCGAGGCATTTCGAGTCATGCTCAAGTGGGAGGATCACGAAAAATCCTTGGTCCGAGACGACGAGCTTGCTTACTGGTTGCTTATGCTCGATCCCAAATCGAACTGGCACGCCGACTTGTCTATACGGGACAAAATGCGCGCTCGATGGGCGCGTCACTATGATGGTCAACTCAAGACCCTTGCAATCGCGCTAGAAGATTTACGCGATACCCAGTTCTCGAATGGCGTTTATGTAAACGCAGAAGCTCGAACGAACGCTCCGGCGACAATGCCGTTTTTTGACGAGGTTGTTCGATGTGTCACCACTTCGACGAATACGATTTCCGATCAATTGGCATTGGTGATAGCTGCGCTCCCGGACGCCAAGAAACTGGGCGATTTAGTCCATGGTGTCCTGCGCTCCTATACCCATCCGGTTGTGGTCGAACCTATCAAGTGGGTGGTGCGAGAGTTACTTTGGACAGCAATACTTAGCCCTGAGTCCACGAAATGCGGTCAGCGTCGACCTTGGCTGGATGGTCGCGTGGGAGACGGTGACTTTGTCGTGCGATACATCGACATTGATCCCGTCGCGTTGGGAGAACAAGCAAGCGACTATTGGATTGATTTCGAATTTCAGGAGCTATTTGATTTGGGGAATTTTGTCACTGGCCGAGACATGCATGTTCCCAGACTCGCTCTGTATAAGGAGATGGCGGACGTGAAACTGGCCTGCACGGAAGCGGACGCTGATGAAGCGATTCGAGGGCTTTTGACGGAAGCCCGAGAGAATCGCCAGTGGAGCGCGCCATGGGGTGCGCGTGTCCAGGTGAACATTGGGACCCTGAAGTATCTCGACCTATACGAGATCGAAGGGGAGTTCGCGGGTATTTTCCGGGACTCCCAAGAGAGATTCCTGATGATTCCCGTCAATATCTCCACGGGGCAATACAGTCCGCCGCAAATCCTGCGGGCCGACGCCGACGAGAAAACCGTCGAAGAAAACGCGCATGCCGCCTTGGCGCTTGTCCTGGTGGTCGCCTCTGTGGTCAGAGATTTTCTCGTTGTGGAGGATCGCCATGCCCAGTTTTCTTCTAAGCCCGCAAAAGGCGTTCGCTGTTCCACCAATGAAGCACTGTCGATTATTTACCTGCCACGAGTCCGATATTACCAGCCGGATGTGACGGCGTTTCTTCGAGAAACGGGAGACTCGCCACATCGATCGCCACACGACGTCGAGGGGCATTTGCGAAAAGCAGAAAATGCCACCGCAACCCAAATGTTACTGGCTGCCCGCTATGGATTTGGTGTGCCCAGAGGTTATACCTTCGTTCGTCCGCACAGACGAGGCGATCCTGCCGCGCCTTTGCGGCAACGGATATATCGAAGTCGCTCAGCAACCGCCATCCTGTATCGAACTCTTCAGAAAGCGCCGGCCGGGTCGCGATCCGCGTGGTTTGATTTTGAGAAAGACGTTGCCGCATTGATGAAGCAAATGGGATTTCGTGTCATTCATCAAGCCGCTTCCAGGAATGGCGATGGAGGAATCGATATCTTTGCGCACGATGAAAAACAGGATGTGGTTTGGGCGATACAGTGCAAATGCTATGCCTCCGCACGAACAGTCGGACCAAACATCATTCGTGAGCTCGCCGGCAGCTTGCTCCGGTTCCCTTCCGGAACATGTGGGATGATCGTTACCACATCAACATTTACACCAAAGGCAATTGAGGACGCTGACAGTTATGGTTTCAAGCTGGTTGACGGGCAAGCGTTTGCGAATTGCTTGAAGACCGGCCACATCGACGGCTTGCCAGCGAACAAGTGACACTCGGTATGAACATCTTGCAAACAGTGACTTCAGAGTCCATCTTGAGCCATGGGATAGCCGCACGACAGCCCCCTGAATTCCTCCCTGCCCGCCGTCTGAGTTGGCTATGCCAACCAGGACGAATGTTCACAAGCCAGAGCGGCAAAACCCACCTGCGCGGGTAGTAGACAGACCCCCGAAATGCGCGCTAAATCCGAGAGGCACGCCGTCTGTATTTGGCATGCATCTCGCGAAGTGACCAATACGAATGGGGGCTTGAAGCGCTCATGCGAAGTTTTTTTTCTTTCGGTCGAATTGTCGATTGTTGAGGGTCCATGCGTAGGCAGGCAAGCAAGGGAAGGCACCATGACGAACGGACCCAATGCAGGATTTGATCAGTGGCTCGGGGAGAGGCCCAAATGGATGCAGGCAGCAATGCACCACCTTCATGCTGCGCCCGCGTTTCCAAGCGCCAAGGAAATCGGTGCGTATGCGGACACCTGCTTCGCCGAGGCGATGAATCAGTTGCCAAAGACTTTTTCGGTCGGGGCCAAGGGATCGTTTGATGCGGCTGAAACCGGCCCGTTGCTTCGCCTTGAACAATTGTCAGGCGTTCAAGGAGTCAATGCACTCAGACATGACGCATCGCTCAGTTTTGCCGATGCCGAAATGACCGTGATCTATGGGGCCAACGGCGCGGGAAAGACTGGCTTCTCCCGGCTTTTGAAGGAGGTTTGTGGGGCCAAGGTCAAACACACACTTCATTCAAACGTCTTTTCCGACGACAAGACCACGATTCGCGCCGAAATATCGTATGCACTGGACGGGGCGCTGACGCCCCATAATTGGACCTTAACCGAGGGACCGGTGGATCCCTTGAGGCACGCACACGTGTTCGATGTACTGGTGGCCGGATCGTATGTGAACACCAAACGGGAAGCCACTTACGAGCCGCGCCGGCTTCGACTCTTGTCAACGTTGATCGATGTCTGTGACGAAGTCGTCAGAGAGCTTCAGAAGCGGAAGAGCGCATTGGTATCCGCGTTGCCCACGATGCCGCCTGCCTATATAGCAACGCCGGCGCATATTTTCCTGTCGCGTTTGAATACGGGACCCAAACAGGCCATCATCGACGCGGCCTGTTCCTATTCGGCCGAGGAGAACGCCGAGCGAATCTCAACGGAAAGCGCTCTTCAGCAGGGAAATATAGACAACCGGTTAAAAGAAATTGCTAGACTGAAGATTCAACTCACAGCCCTCAAGGATACGGTCGCTCAACTCAAGCAGTCGTATTCCGACGAACAACTGACTGGTTTGCGGGACAAGCGTGTCGATGCCGTCGCCTCTCGAAAGGCGGCTACCGAGAATGCTGAAAAAGTCTTTGCAGGGGCGGCGCTGCCGGAGGTTGGAAGCGACACGTGGCGACGGATGTGGGAGGAGGCTCGCGCATATTCGACACATGGCGCTTATCCAGGCATGACGTTTCCCGCCATTCATGACGGTTCTGCCTGTGTATTGTGCCAACAGCCGCTTGACGAGGCGGCGAAGGAGCGATTGAAGTCTTTTGAATCGTTTATAAAGGGCGGTCTGGAAGCGAAAGCCGTCAAGGCAGCGAGCGAACTCACACAATTGGAGAAGGGCTTTCTTGCTATCCCGACTTTGCAGGATTGGAGTTTGAGATTAGTCGCAGCTGAGGTGGAAACCGGCAACGACAGCACCATTCACGCCGCTTTGGCGGCACGTGCCGCGCTGGTGGTGCCAGGCATAACGATTTCTGCACTGCCGCTTCTCGATTGGTCCGAAATCGACGCATCACTTGAGAAAAGATCTGCGGCTGTCGTTGCTGAAGAGAGCTCTCTAAACGCACTCAAGACCGAAGGCGGTCGCGCACAAAAAGAAAAGCGACTTGCAGAATTGCGAGCCAAGGAATGGCTGTCGCAAAACAAGACTGCAATTGAGGCCGAGGTAAAGCGTCTGGCTTCCATCAGCCAGTTGGCAACCGCAGAGGCGCTTGCACGTACTCATGCCCTCACGGGAAAGAAAAATGAATTGGCCTCCAAGGAGCTCGCTGAGGCACATCAATCGCGCTTTACCGAGGAACTCGCCAAGCTCGGCGGCGGTACCATTCCTGTCGTTCCGGCTTCTCTCAATGAGGGCAAAGGCAAGGTGTCATTCCATTTGGCGCTGAAGGGTGCGAAAAAGCGCGCACCGGTGCCGGAAGTACTAAGCGAAGGAGAAATGCGTATTGTCGCAATGGCCGCATTTCTCGCCGATATCCTTGCATCGGGCCGGTCGACCCCATTTATCTTCGACGACCCAATTTCCTCATTGGATCACCGCTTTGAAGCGCGAGTCGCGGAACGACTGGCCGAATTGGCACAGTCGCGACAAGTGATTGTGTTTACCCATCGACTGTCCCTGCTGGCGGCGCTGGAAGAGGCCCGCGAGACGTTGGAAAATCTAGCGAAAAAAGAAGGGAAGTTATTTAAGCTCAGAGTAGTGACCCACCAAGTGTTACGGACGGGCGGATTGTCTGGCAACATCGGTTCTCTGCCGCCGCGCCAATCAAAGCCTAAGCAGGGCCTTGCGAGGATCCGCGACCACGAGATGCCAGCTATATCGAAGGCGCTTAAGGCTGGCGACATGGACCAATACGACAAAAATCTCAAGGCGGCCTGCAGCGATTTCCGTATTCTGGTTGAGTCGGTCGTTGAATATGTGTTACTCGACAATATCGTCGGCCGTTATCGACTCGATATTAAAACCAAAGGGAAGTTGGCGAGACTGACCAAAATACTTCAGAGTGACGTTGATTTGATTGACGATCTCATGACGCGCTACTCGACCACTGAACACAAAGCACCGGACGAGACACCGATGGAGTTACCGGAACCAACGGTACTCGCAAAAGACGTGGACACATTGCTCATGTGGCTAGCCGAGTTCGAGAAGCGGTAAATGGTGGCGATAAAGAATGGGCCAGGCACGTGACTAGCAGATCGACCGTTCGGCGCCCTTCGGGCGATGGCGAGCGCGCAGCGGCCATGGGTTTCCGGACGCAGTATGCGGTCGGTGCGGGGTTGATCTACGACCGCTTACTCGATGGCGACCTGGAGTCCATTCGTCTTGCTGATCCAAATGCAGGAAGTGCCGATGACATACAAATAGTCACGGCCAATTCTGTCGATGCCTATCAAGTCAAGTGGACGGATAAACCTGGCTTGTATTCATTCAATCAACTCATTGCCGACAAAGATGGCCGCGCGCAAACCTCGCTTGTTGCCGGTCTTGCATTAGGATGGAGGGATATCTCAGCGAGGTATCCTGGACGAACCGTTCGGGTTCACCTCATCACCAACGAATATCCGTCAGTTCACGCCTTTGTCCCAATTGGGGACGACGGCGTAAAGCGTTCTTTCAACGAGTTTGTACGAGCGTTTGATCTCGGGCGCCAAGGGTTTCCGAAACAAACTGCATCTTTCGACAACGCTGTGGAAGCGCTTCGACAAAAGTCGGGGATCGGGACCGATTTCGATGGATTCTTCGAGAGCTTCACTTGCCATTTCGGCTATCAGGATCCGATAAACGGTTCGACATCCCAGTTGGGACGTCGAATTACGGATTTGCGGCAATTGGCCGATTTTCTCTTTACGAGCGTCGCCAATCCTGTACGCAAGATTGAATTCTCGAGAGCGGAGCTACTCGAGCAATTGGGTTGGACAGAACGTTTCCGGCTTCGCTTTCGACACGAATTTCCCGTGTCCGAGATGCTCTATCGGCCCATCGCCGGAACCGTGCAAGCCCTGGAAGATCTGGTGGGGCGCTTGGACAGGGGCTACCTTGCGTTGCTTGGCTCGCCTGGCGCGGGCAAGTCCACCACTTTGACCCACACGTTTAGGTACAAGCCAGGGTTACGGGTAATCAAGTATTACGCCTATGTGCGAAACGATCCCCTCCAGGGCCGCGGTGAAGCTGGACAGTTTTGGCATGATTTGTTTCTCATGCTGCGAACAGCCGGAATCGATCAGCTTGAACGAACCAAAGCTTTTCCTGCGACGCCGGAAGAATTCAAAGAGGCCTTCTTCGAGCAATTGGCCGAGCTTGGTAGGCAATGGAAAGAGCGAAGTATAAAAACGCTCTTGCTGATCGACGGTCTCGACCACATTCAACGCGAACAGAATCCGGTGCGCTCTCTCATTGAGGAACTGCCCACTCTGGATGCGCTTCCACCCGGTGTGTTAATTATTTGTGGCTCTCAGACCCTTGACCTCGAAGGCCTTAGTCCACGCATTCGAGCGCAGCTCGAGGCCGAGGGTCGGACCATCCAAATGCAACGGCTTTCACGTGAAGCCGTCTATTCAATAGTCGACGCCGCAGGGGTGGGGAAAATAGATGGGGAAAGCTCCCATGAGCGTCTTCATGAGCTCTCCGCCGGGCACCCACTGGCATTGTCCTATCTCATCGAAAAGCTGACGGCGTGTGGCACCGACAGCGAACGCAACGACGTCTTAGCCAATGCGGACACCTTTAGCGGTGACATCGAAACAGACTACCGTACGTTCTGGTTAGCGATACGATCATTCCAAACCAAGGAGATATGTGCGCTGGTCTGCCGCCTTCGGGATGGTGTGGATCTACGTCTTTTGCGAAGCGTATTCACGGATCAAGCGCTCGAAGAATTTCGCCGCGACGCGCACCACTATTTTGAGAAACCCGGACCCAACTACTGGCGTTTCTTCCACAATAGCTTTAAGCAGTTTTTGCTTCAAACCACGCGTAACGACCTGGTGACGCAGGATGCCGGCGAGCGCGAGATCGAGTTGCAGAAGAAACTGGCTGTGCTATGCGATAGAGCTGACAAGGGTTCGCCGATACGCTGGGAGCGGCTTTATCACCTTTTTCAGGCCAACGAATTCGCCGCCGTGATTTCGCTGGGTTCGCAATCGTTCTTTCGCGAACAGTTTTTTGCGTCCCGATCCTTCGGATTAATTCGCGAAGACCTTGATCTGGTTCTGCAGGCGGCTGGCAAGACCCAGGATGGCCTTGCAATCGTGCGCACCTGGCTTCTCGAACACGAGCTAGGCGAACGTGGCGGTGCGATGGCGGAGCACAACCTCGCCAACCTGATCATGCTTTTGGACGGCGCCGATGCTGCACTTTCGCATGCCGTGAAACACGATGCGCTTCGAATTGGTACGTCGGATGCTCTTGAGCTCTGTCTGAAAATGGCGAGCGTTGGTGCAATCAACGCTGCTAGCGCGCTGTTCGAAAAATGTGAGCCGCTTGATTTGATTACCGGAGCAGATGCTTCGTCGGCCCATGACGGAAATGCTGAAGGCATCCTCGAAAAATGGTGCGATGTCGCGCACTACTTCAGGCCGCTGGACAAGCTGTTCGGCGCCATCGAGAGTATACGAGTGGAGCCAGCGCACTTTGAACGGCAAGAGGACGCGGAGCAGCGGTTGCACGAAAACCTCGTGTGGCAAACCGGGCTAGCCTTGATTGAGCGGGACGATCGCACGTTGTACGAGAAATTCATCGACGAAATTGAGCAGCGCAAAGCCTATATCCATCTGCGTCCATTGTTGGCCCGGCAATGCGCAACGTCGCTTTCCAGCGTACTTCCGGTCGATCGTGAGCTCGACGTATTTGTCGCCTCTCTGCCGGCTGACGACAATGAGTCGGCGGCGCGACTCGTTGCTGCCGAAGCACTGCTGAGGATGCGAGGCGAAAGCGATTTTGCCGATAGCGTCGCGCAACGCGGGCAGCCGCCATTGGCTGAGGTAAGCCACGAATTCAACCAGTTAAACAGCCTGCACACTTTTGCGATTCGCATCAAACTAAATCGCCTGCTCTCGTCGCTTGGGCGCCCTGTCGACCCCGTTGTGGCCGTGCCGAGCGGCAACGAGACACGCCGTGCCGCAGGTGTGCTATTCGAAAGGATGCTTGTGCTCGTGGCGAATGTCTGGGGCAGTGCGATCCGGGGCGAATTCATGGAAGGCCAGGTCCTGCTCCATGCTCTCCAGCCGGCATTGAGACTATTTCACCGCGCATGGACCCACGATGAGTTGACAACCTGGTCCCAGTATCGCGCGCTCCGCGAAGAGTATTTCCGTTTCATGGTGTCCGCGGTTGCGGCTCACGGCGCACAACGTGTCTCGACACTGGCCGCTGCGATCGAGGAATATTGGCACGATTCAGCCACGCAGAATTACTGGTCACAGTCACTTATGCGGACGCTGTCGCTCGAATTCTGGCGGCGCGGAGATGCACAAGAGAATTTGGCGCGCCGCCTTAAGTTCATCGCGACATTGCATTCAGCCGATGAAGGGCCGACAGAGCAATTTGACAGCTATTTCGAGCAATCGAAGGCCTGGGCGTTGGCCGGAAATACCGATGCGGCACGCATAGAGTTAGCGAGCGCGTTTAGTCACACATTTGGGATCTATCACGACGAGGACTCGCAGTTGTTGGACTGGACTCGATGGCTATTGCGATTGAGCAAATCGAATCCGGCGCTCGCCGCAAGCAAAGTTGAATTCTTTCTGCCTGCCATCAGCTCACTGGTGAACGGCCATCGTGGCAGTTCCATTCAGCAGGCGGCAACCACGCTCATCCGAACCGGATATCAATCGAGTCCGGATCTAGGGGCTCGCATACGAAAAACCTTACTGCACGCCCAAGTTCTGGAGCATTGCGCGGGAGTCGAGGGTCTGGCGCTTGGCCTGCTGGATGCTGACGTCAAAAACGTGCACCTTGTTGCACCAATCATTGCGGCCCTGCTGGTGCCATTCAATGCAAATCTTGCCAGCGAAATCAGTCAAGCGCTGTTCACTCGTGCGGAGGAGCTCAATGCGAAGAATTTCGCCGCGGACCTTGCTGAATTCCTATCCGAAGTCATCAATACCAAGGAGTTTCCTTCGCATAGAAAAGCCTGGTTCAGGGGAATGGCGGCGGGACTTCGTGAGGGAGGCCCTGCGAAGGAAGCAGCCCAGAAGCGTTGTGAGAACAGCTGGGAAGCGCCAGAGCGGACCTCAGACAAACCGATTGTCTTGGCCGATGGCGGGTCACTCTCCGAAAGTGAGATTGTCGCCCGAATAGCGACCTTCGCGGATCTCAAGGCGTTAATCGGTCAAACGCAACGCGTCACATATC
The DNA here is from genome assembly GCA_964431425.1 of uncultured Burkholderiales bacterium. GTDB lineage: Bacteria > Pseudomonadota > Gammaproteobacteria > Burkholderiales > Usitatibacteraceae > UKL13-2. The sequence goes on along the minus strand of CAYSKY010000001.1, from coordinate 16,407 downwards.
TCCCGTGGGACCGCGTCCTCGCAGACAAGCTCGAAGGGATGACCAACGACGAACTAATGGCGCTCCCGGAACTTCTCGGCAAGCTCGGCAGTACGAGAGCACTGTTTGCCACGACCAGCAAGATCATACTTGCGCGTGGAGAGCGAGAACTCGCCGGGCGAGCTGCGCTTGAGGCATTTGGTCGATCCGAACCGGGGGGCTGGCTTCACCAATACGATGGCGGCGCGCGAATTGAAACAGCGCGGTGCCTGCTCGAAATCGACGCTGAAAAATGGCGCCCATTCCTGCTCAACGCCTTGGTGGAAGATTATCGCGCATCTTATCGCGGCGCGCGCGAACGGATTACGGGACTGGAGGATTTCGAGAGTTTTCTCTTTCAGGCCGTCCCCATCGAGGCTCTCTGGGGCGAAATTGAGCAGCACTTTCTTGAGTTGAATGAGTTTAAACACACGCCTCGTCAACGCCTACTTTCGAGTGATCGGCCATCACAAGCCGCCTGTGCGATTGTCGTGGACGCGGTGGTTGCCCTGCTGGGGTCGCGCGTCAATGAATTGGCAATGGAAGCACAGACCTGCCTTCTTGACCTGCTCGTGACCGGCAACCGCACCGAGATTCTGGCGTGTATAGCGAAACATTTGGTGTACGACGGCAATTCGGATGGAGTCGTCTATTTGCTTTGCGCGCTAAACCTATCCGCAGGAATGTTGGACGCCGATTTTTCCGTTCTGGTCCCCAATCTCAGGCTACTTGAATCACATGCGGATTTTGGGGTTCGTCGTCAGGCACGGCAGCTGCTTGCAATGGTGGACGCCAATTCATCTCCAACAACAATCGCGAAGACGGAGTTGCCTCCCATTTACAACATGTCGCTTCCACCTCTTGCGACGAGCCAGCGTGCCGTGACGGCAGCGATGGTGACGCCTGGCGAACCATTGCCGGACCTTGGTGATGCCTTTGAGATTGTTGCGCCGTTTGATAGTGAAATCCGCGCCCTGGCAGAGCAGATCGACGTCCAATTCGAAGTGCTATTGGAACGCTGTATGCAAATCATGCATAGGCTGGCACCAGTCACGCTATGGAACGCAGACGCAGAAGGCAAATTGCGGGAACAGCTCAACTCACTGGACATCAAGCTGGCATTTCGACGTCCCAGGACGTCGCTTGTCTATCGGGCGATCAGGCACATCATCGGAGAGCTTGTCGATGCGAAAAAGCTAAGCGCGCGATCTTTTCATGCTTGGCTGCTGGCCCGGATTGCAGATCCGCTAATCATCAGACCTGACGTAAGGCCCCCGTTCATACCTTTGTCGATTCCGCATCAAAGAAGCGAATGCGCGGAATGGGCAAAGCACGAAAACATGAATGAGCTGCAGTTTGTGAGTCATCCAGAATCGCAATTCGCCATCATCGGCGAAGTGACCGTCATCGCGGGTTATGACTGGACCCATGCGCGCGAGCGACGCAAATTGGAACTCTGTTTCGCGGAGGCGCACCACAACCATTCCCTCGATACGGCTGGGGTCGCTCGCCGCAGAGTGCTGGAGGCATATCGATCCTGGTATGCGTCTGACTACCCCGACAGGCTCGGTCCACGGCCTGACTTAACGGCGGTCATACGTGGCACACCGCTTTTGGCAGTCGCCGGACAAGATGAGTGGTTAGCGGCGAATCCTGTTATGTGCCGGAAGTTGGATTGGATACCTGATGAGCACGGTCTGTTCCGATGGCGCGATAGCACAGGGAAGCTAATGGTTGAATCCGTTTACTGGCAGGATGGTCCAGTCGACCGCGAAGGCCCGCGATTCGATGATCGATGTGGCAAAGGCTGGCTCGTGGTTGCGTCGGCCGAGGGGTATTCCAGAGTCCTTGAGCTTGGTGCAGGTTGTTCCGAGCGCTCAACGATTGCGAGAAGCTACAGGGAGGATGGCGTGGAAATATCCAATACACGCGAATTTGAGAGATTGGTTACGTAACACTGAATCTGATGGGTCATTGGATAGAAAGCGACGCCAAGGAATATGGCCGCAGGTTAGCTTAACCGAAGGGTGTCATATGAAGAAAATACTAGACCACCTCAGACGCGAAGCAATGGATGCCGAAGGTTTATACCAGCCACACGCATTTATCATCCGGTTAAGTAAGGACAATCAGGTCTTTCCGGTGCCGGCCGGTGCGAGCGGCGCCACGTCAACGGCTTCAAAGAACGGCCAACAAGACGTCACCACCTCTGATATCGAGGGACTCGCCGTATTCGTGCATGAGTATTTGCACTACTTGCAGAACATTTCGACCATTTCGGGTCTCTACGAGTTTGTATTGCAGCTTCGTCGAATTGTCGAGTTCATGGATACGCTACAACCAAATAGACAGTCGAAGGGGTCCGCAATCCTGTCCGGCCCGGCTCAAAATAGTATCGCAACTCACGCAAATCTCAGGAAGCTAATCCAAGGCGAGACTACGCCGTCTGACACTCGATTCGATGAAGAAAAGTATGGTGACCAAATTGAAGTCACTCGGGCGTGGACGACAAAGGCCAGTTTCGATTTCGGCGCGAGCACCCTAGAGGCCGCCCGCGCTCATCTGAGCTTGCGGAAAACGGATACTACCGGGAATATCGTTGACTTTGATGTCGAATTCGGCACAGAGATGATTTGCGAAGGACTCGCAATCGAAGCGCAGCGGGCTTTTCTAAAACACTTTGGAATGACGATGGATATGGGCAGCATTCCTGCGACGCCATATCGTGTCCTACGGGCAGTTTACGGGTACTACTCTGGCGGTGATGCGCCTGCTATGCACTTGCTGCGGTTAGGAACGCTTGCCCTCCAATACACGGACCCAGGCGCTCGATTCGTCTATTTGTGCCAACGGTTGAAAGACACCGGTTTTCCATTGGAAGCCAGTCCATTCCCGGCCTTCGTCGTACACGGCGTACTCTTGGACCTCAACGCGAATCTTGTAGACTTGTTCACCAAGATGTTGGCCCCTTTGATGGAGAACTATAAGCGGCTAGGCAAAGACCTTGCGCCGGCGATTCAGTCGATAGAAGACAAATTCAAAGACTACTTAGCGATGCGTGCTGCAGACCCGTTTTTTGACCTTTCCATGTTACTTGCGCCGGATCCAGCGGCCGCCCTTGCCGAACTGATGACGAAGATACCTCCGTGTCATATTTACCAGGAGCTTGGGAAAGAAGCCGCGCTGTTTGTGCCAATAGGAGATCCCCATGACATATCAAACTTGCGGTATCAAGCAATCATCTCTTTTGTTGCGCCACACTTTCAAGGTACCGAGATTTGGTCCACCAGTGAATTTGAAAGTCTGGATGACGACTCAAGAGAACAGCTCGTCGGTTGTCCGCTGTATGGAGCATGCGTAGCCCCTCAATCAAAAACGTCGCCCGATATCTGCCGTTATCGCCCTTGGACGACACCGATTGACCCTGCGCAGAAGGAGATCTGTATTTATGGTCATGCCACTGCGATTTTCACAAAGTCAGCGTGTGGATCCCTTGACCCGTGAAGCAACGTAAGAGGAATCGTTTCACTAGGAAATATCGGGAGGCGGCAAAAGCCCGCATAGGCCTGGGAGCAAGCCCCCTTTACGCTATAGCAAACCGCGCTCAGCGAACGAGACCGTGTCAGCGCCAGCGACGACGAAATGATCAAGCACTCGCACGTCTACCAGCGCCAGTGCCTGCTTGAGTGCTTGTGTCAGGAGTTCGTCCGCTCGGCTGGGTTCGGCAACTCCGGACGGATGGTTATGCGCCAGGATCATTGATGCGGCGTTACGGGAGAGTGCAACCTTGACGACCTCGCGTGGATACACGCTGGTTTGCGTGAGCGTGCCGCGGAACAACTCGATGTATTCGATAAGGCGATTCTGGGAGTCGAGCAGGAGAGTGACGAAAACCTCGTGCTCGCGCTCGGCAAGCTTCGTACGCAGGTAATCACGTACAACCTGCGGTGACGACATTGAAGTGCCCCGACGGACCCGCCGACCGATGATTTGGTGTGCGGCCTTGAGGACTTCATCGCCAGTTGCCAAACGGTATTGGCCTAACGTGTCACGGACGAGAAGTTCTGACGATTCGTTGTGAAGAGTATTTTGCGACATGATCTTGCTCCGGTCTTGTTCGGGCGGGATTGCCCGAGACCGGAAAAGCACGCCGCAGCGCAAGCAGTCAGGGATGACAAACGGCCGCCAGGTCGCAAGCGCGCGGAGCGCGCGCAGTCCTTGACGGCGAGACCGGCGTGGTATGGTGAATCGAACAGGCAAACCATCTAAACCTGATACCCAATTACACGGTCACTCAGGCGCTTGCGCGTCTCGGGAAGTGCATGCCCTGGAGTCTGTTGATCGCTGGCAGTTACGAGGTCTGGCTCGTATGCCGGTGGTGACTGTCACTCCGGGGCTAAGATATTAAGGCACTGTCTGTCCGTATTGTTGGCATAACAGCGTGGCCGCGACAATCCAGATTTACCTCTTCACCTCATAGCGCAAATAGTCCACCAGCCGCTTCGACTCCGCAATCTCATCATGCGGAAGAAGCAAGTATTTCCACGATTTCGTGCCAACCTCCGCTGCGTATTCCGAAGCGTGTTTGCACCAGCGCGCTGCGGCATCCGCCTTGGCCTGGACCTCTTGCGAGTTGACGTCGGTTCGCGCCTTGGTTTCCACCATGTAGATCGTCGAGTCCGTTTCGGCGACAAAGTCCGGAACATATTCTGGCTGTTCGCTACCGAGCTTGTAGTAAATCTGGAACTGGCCCTTCGCTGGCTTGAACCACTTCAACGCGTCGCGCTCCAGGATGATGCAAAAGCGGCGCTCAGTATCTGAGTCGAATTTCTGTTCATTGTGCAGGCAACGCAGGAAGCCCCCGAATAGCATCTGCTTTATGCGGCTTGTATCAACAACTGTTTCACGGAAGTGTTGCAGCGTCTGTCCTTCGATTACGGTATAGGTGGGACGTTTAATATCGGTAAAACCGCGACTGACCCGTACGTCATATGAGGTTGCCTTATCCCAGAAGTGCGCCATCATCTGCGCGTGGATTTCCCTGGCAATCAGCCGCCGATCCCGATCCAACACGCTGCGCGCCTCGTCTTCCGAAAGATAGCTGAGAAGGTGTTTCACCAATTGACCTGCGAGGTCATAGAGCAGATTGGCGTGGACGAAATAATCAATGTCGTCGAAGTCAACCAAGGCATGGACGATGTAGTCCTCAAGCCGCGCTTCTTTGAGTCCGACCTCCGACGCCAAGGTGAATTGCTCATTGGTGCGCAGCATCTGGCCGACGATCTCGCGTTCACCCGGCTGCAGATTCAATTGGCGAACGTCCAGTTCGAACGCATGAAAACCTGTGGTGACCTCGCCTGTCGGCACTACCGCAATGCGCGGAATATCAATGGTCTGCTGCACCACAATCTCGGTGGTTTTCGCGACCACAGCAGCCAGGTCTATCTTGACATCATCCGCGATCAAGATCCCTTGCAATGGCTTCAACCGCTCTGTGACCTCGGCAAGAATCTGACGCTGCACCTCCGGACTGAGCAGCGCGCTACTGGTCGGCACGAGATCGCGCTTGACCTCGTACGTGCTGATGACGTTCATCACCACAAGCGCCGCGTTGCGTTCCGATTCCGTCGAAAACACCGGCGTGTTTGCTTCGCCGCGCCCGCCTACGGGCGCGAGGCCGGTGGAGAGGGCAGTGTTGGCATCACTCAACCCCAACCGCGTCATCGCCCCAGAACTAACCTGCACACTAACCTTCCTGTCGTCGTCATTCGGCGCCTCAAGAATGACCTGCTTCAACCGAATCGGAGAATCAGAGCGGTTCGCCTCATCGATGATTTCCTGGAACTTGTCGTGCGCGACGATGTTCAGCCGATCCACCGCCGCCACGCCCGTCCGCTTTCCATACGGCAATCGCAGGCCACGGCCGATCGACTGCTCAATCAGCGTGCGCGCATTGGCGGCCCGCAGCGGCACAATGGTGTAGAGGTTGGTCACGTCCCAGCCTTCTTTCAGCATATTGACGTGAATCACAATCTCGGTCGGCTCGTCCACGCTTTCGACGGCCAGCAGACGCGTGATCATTTCCTCTTCTTCCGCGCCGGTACGGCTCGAATCCACCTGGATCACCTTGCCGCGATAGCGACCCTCGAATAGTTTTTCTTCCAGCAGCTCTTTCAGCGCTGCCGCATGCATCGTATCGCGGGCAATCACGAGCATGAACGGTTTGACCACATTGACGCCGTTCTCGCGCGCGTAAGTCAGCAACTCCACCTTCGTGATCTCGTGCAAGCGAATACCGTCTTCCAGTTTGGTCTTCTCGATCTCCTCCGGCGTGTGGGCCTTGGCGTCAAAGTTGCGCTGGGTAACGACCGCCGGCTCCTTCACGAACCCGTCCTCCATCGCCCGTGCCAGCGGGTAGTCCATCACCACGTTCTTGAACGGCACGGTCTTCCCGCTGCCCGCTTCCACAAACGGGGTGGCGGTGAGTTCGAGACCAAACAGCGGCTTCAAATCGTTGATCGACCGCACGCCGGCACTAGCGCGATAGCGGTGCGATTCATCCATGAGCAGCACGAGGTCGGGCAGATTCGCCAGATGATTGAAGTAGCTATCGCCAAGCACCTCTTTCATCCGCTTGATGCGCGGCTCCTTGCCGCCACGCACTTCCGAATTGATCTTGGAGATATTGAAGATGTTGATGCGCACGTCGTGGGCAAAGCCCCGGGGTTGATCGTCGACCGCGGCGCCGGACTGGTCGTAGTTGTCGCCGGTGATGATCAGCGGTGGCTGTTGGGCAAACTCGGCGATGCCCTTGAACACGTACTTCGGGGTATTGAGTGTGAAGTCGGCGATCAGCTTGTTGTAGATTGTCAGGTTCGGGGCCAGCACGAAGAAGTTGTTGATGCCGTGCGCCAGATGGAGGTATGAGATGAACGCCCCCATCAGGCGGGTCTTGCCTACACCGGTCGCCAGCGCAAAGCACAGCGAGGGAAACTCCCGTTCGAAATCCTCCAGCATCGGAAAATCCGCCTTGAGGCTGGCCAACACGGCAGCCACATCGCGCTCGTGGCCCAGCAGTTCCGGTGCCGCGTCGAGCGCGCGCACCAAGCGGGAGAGCGATTCCGCCTGTGGCGGGCGAAGAGATAATCGACCGCTGACGTGATTGAACACTCGGGAGTTCTGGACGGGTGTATCCATTATTCACCGTCCCCAAACAGCCCACCCTGACCGGGTACCGCTTTCTTGCCCTTCACCACTTTAGTCCCCTCTCCTCCCGGGAGAGGGCTAGGGTGAGGGGCAGGCGCGGCCATCGGCAAATTCGCCACATTCAAACTGTAATCGTCATGCCCCCATTCGCACCGCGCCAGTACCATCTTCGGTATTTTCTTCAAAGTCAGATTCGGCCAGCGCTCCGATGCTTTGGCAGCCGCCATGCCGTGGAAGGCCGCGCAGCACACCAGCAGACTTTGCTCGCTACCCACCTCGTCCGACAACGCCTGCAATTGCTCGGCAGAAAGATTCTGCGTCGTGACGTAAATGAAATCGCGCTCGCTGGAATGCCCGTGCTGCCACCACTGCGATTCGGACGGTGCATAGGTAAATGCTTCCAGCTTGCAAAGCGCCTCAGTGAGCTGCGCGGCGTTGTATTCCGGGTTGATGACCGGGTTTCCCCAGCGATCGTTGACGATTAGGCTGGGCGCGAGCTTGTAATACCGGAAACCGCCGCCGCCTTGCCAGTCAACTGCTTCTGTAATGCCACCCTTGTCCTCGCCGTCGATGACCTTCTGCAGTCTCGGGATGATGTGCGTGTGGCAGTGCACACCTAATTCGACCATGACCCAGCGGCGGCCCATTTTATGGGCGACTGCGCCGGTGGTGCCGGAGCCGGCGAAAGAATCAAGAACGATATCACCTTCGTTAGTCGCGATTGCAAGAACTCGTTCAAGCAACCGCTCTGGCTTTGGCGTTGGAAATGGCTCAATTCCCTGAAGAAGCTTGTTTAAGTGATCTCTCTTAGCTTCTTGGTTGTGGCCCGCTTCATCAGCTGACCACCATGTTCTCGGAACGACCCCATCCTGAACATCGGATAAGTATCGTTTGATGATTGGCATGCCATCGCCATTGGCACCAAAGTACGCTCGCCCTTCTGTTCGGGCAGTCTCAAGCGTGTCACGCGAAAAACTCCAACCTCGACTTGGTGGCGGCACAACTACTCGACCAGATGGTAGCGTTATTGGAAACCGAGATCCTTCACTAGCACTTTTTGCTGTGCCATTGTCGCCTTGGAGCCATCGTCCTCTTGGGTCATTGTCTGGATTTCGATATCGATCAAGCTGACCCTCAGTACGATCAAGTAGGTTTCTGGACTTAGCAAATCGCTCCGGATCACGCGCATAAATCAAAACATAATCATGTGAAGCAGAAAACGTGGTGTCGCTTCTCCTCCCTTTATCTTTTTCCCACACGACACTGGTTACATAATTTCGCCGCCCCAAAACCTCGTCACACAGCACCTTCAGGTAGTGTGCCTCGTTGTCATCAATGGTGATCCACAATGAACCATCATCTGATAACAGTCGTCGGATTATCTCCAGTCGATCCCGCATCAAACCCAGCCAAATAGAATGCTCCAATCCATCGTCGTAGTGGGTGAAGGCGCTACCGGTGTTGTAAGGTGGGTCAATGAACACACATTTCACCTTGCCGGCAAACTCTGCCTCCAAGGCTTTCAGCGCCAGCAGGTTGTCGCCGAAGATGAGTCGGTTGTCGAATATGTCGTCGTCCGAAACCCGACGCTTGGCGTGATAGGACTTCTCCGGATCTTCCAACAGAATGCGCGGCTCCAGACGCGGGCGCTTTTCCTTTCCGATCCAGGTAAGTTCGAGTTTTTGTTTATTGTTCATTCTGCGGTATTCCAATACTTCGCATAATCCGGTCCTTTTGATATGGGCGTACGGATAGGCTCAATTATCTTCACTGGAGTTGGCATTGGAAAATCGACCCCAACGAGGATGGCCTCGCCTTGGCCTAGCGTCGGCAGAAACGCTGCCGCCGATGCATCTAGATTTCCACACGCACTTTCGACAACTTGGCGGTCTTTCTCATTGATCAGGCGGTGCACGACAAACATGCCCATTTGACTTAACACGTCTTCAGGTATGTCTCTTGGCCGCTGTGTTGCGAGAATGGTAGTCAGGCCATATTTGCGGCCTTCTTTTGCGATGAGACCAAAAGCATCAAGTTGCACTCGGTTATTTTCATCACCAATATTCTTATTCAAAAATTGATGAGCTTCGTCGAGAATAACAACCGTGGGCTTTGTTTGAAAAACTCGCTCTCGCGCCTTTGTTAGAAGGTATCTGCCAAGTGCATTCGTAAGCAGTTCCCTCGCGTTGTGTTCAAACGACAGGTCTTGCATCGACACTCGAAGAACGTGCTTATCCGAGAGCAAGAACTGGTCAATTTTGTCAGTCAAGGATTCAAATTCTTGCGGCGCAAATAGACAGCGAAGCGCCTTTGAACGCGTAATTGAATGAATCTTGGAGACCAGTGTTTCGCAGTATCCGCGGACTTGCTCGTTGTAATCCCCCCAAATTGTATGATCAGGACTGTTTCTCGTGCCGCCGGATTCGTGTACGCACTCCTCTATGATTTGGCGAGGCAAGAGTCTTATGTGATATTTTGCGCCGAAGCCATCAATTACCGCTTCATTCCGAACACATTCATTTCTAAAATCCCGCTTTACAGCATTTCTTTTTATTATGTTTTGCGGGTTATCTTCACCATTCTGTAAATAGGATAGTTTGAGACTTGTCAGCGCTTCTCGAAGCTTCGGCGTTTGTGACGCACCGCTTGGTTGAAAAATCGCAAAAAGGTCAAGTTCGGTTAGATTCCAATATGGGAAGCTAACCGTTTGTTTATCGTCCGGGCTCCTTTTCTCGCCGCCAAGAAATATGTGTTCGACTCCATCGTCATACGTGTGGAATTCGCCTGTCGGGTCAACAAGAATGACCCTTCCCCCAATTCTGGCAATTTCTTGCACGATTCTCGCAACTGTCCAGCTTTTGCCGCCGCCGGTAGCGCCCAGAACTGCGCAATGACGACCAAGCAATTGGCCCGGCGCCACATTCACGCTGGTGCGCGATTCCTGCGTCGTTGTTGCCAGTTCGATCATCCCTGTCTTATTGACGTTGTTGCCTTCAACAACATGCTTAACCAGTAGCGGGTGCGCGGAGAAAACATGCTGTCCAATTCGTGGATGTTGAGGAATTCCGGAGATCACCTTTCCACCGGATAGCTCAAGGGTCGTCAGAAGTTGTACGAAACCGATTGGGTGCGCGTCTGGTGTTTTGCCAAGTGCCGGTTCCGCATTCAACCGCTCGTTATCTGGCAATCGAACCTCTGTGATCCGGCCAAGCACGGCGTGTTCTTCTCCCTCGATGAAAACAAATTCACCTACCTGGCCTCCAAGTACAGGGTAGCCGGCATATTGCTTGGCGGAAACACTCGCCGCATAAGGAAGGTTGATCTTTGCGGCGTCCGGGCTGACGAAGATCACCGAGCCGATATATCGACTAGGATCAAATGGGCTTGTGGCAAGCGGCTTACTGTTGGCCATTTTCTTGCCCCCGCAACTGCCTTACCCGATCCATATGTTGTTCAAGATCGGTAAGTGCCGCGATGTCCGGCAGTACGGGAACGAGCTCTTGGAACGTTCCATTAATGAGCGACAACCGTGCATCCCCTTTGCTTATGAGATAAGCAAGTTTTTTAAGATGCGGGTTCAGCTCTGCTGAACCCGCCGAATTTTTCGCTGGCTCTGGATCGGATTTGGGCGCCAATGCTGGGTCACAGATAACGACCTTCAGATTTAGATTGGAACGAATAGCGGAAAGTATCGGTTCCGCTAGATGGTTGTCATTGAATCCGAATCCGACCACCAACAACGCCGTTTCCGGTTGGCGAATTGCCGTTTGAAACGCTGACATCATTTCGATGTATGGCTGCTCAAAAGCCAACTCGTACTTTGTGTTTCGCGGATAGACCAGAACGGGATTCTTGGTACCTGGAACGCGCTGAATTTCATTGGTCGTGGTGTTCTTTTCCCAGTCTATAGATCCATGCAATTTGTACAAATGAAAAACATTTGAAATGAAGTCATGGCTATCGGGGCTGGCCTCCCGTTTTACGATGTCATATGAGAAATATATGCTGTCAAAGACTTGCGGGCTGGAATGAGAGAAGCCATCGATTGCGACATGCCGACCATATCTGGCCGCATATTCAAAGCAGAGGTCATAGTTCGTCGTAAAAATCTTGGTGCGAATCTTGCGATTTGACCTTCTTGCAATCTTCCTAAGCAGCTCGGAATGCACTTCGACACCATCATCAGCAGTCAGAAAATCAACTTCACTGCGGATTATTTCTTCGGTGTCGGTAATGAAGGTTGAAATAAGAGTCTTGTTGACCCCTTCATTAAATTCACCTCCAATTTTGCAATACGACAGGAGGGCTTCAATATTGCCTTTGAAATTGGGATCGTCCTTTGGGAATCTTGTCAGACTTATGACTTGACTAAAATTGGCACCGCTCTTGGCTTCGGCCTTCTGCCAGAGATCGGGCATTGTTGGTGCAATCTTCTTTCCGCCGACTGGCACGCGCCCACCCGCACCCCATTCAGCATTTACGTGTAGCGAAGCACCGAGTCCTGCTAGGACGACCAGATTATTGCAGCGAAAGCAATCGGAGAGGACACGCTTGATTTCATCCTTCGCGGGGTCACGCTCTTCTTTTTCGCCGTCCTGCAAAGCATCTTGCGCTGGTTTCGTTGCTATCCAGTTGGCGCCACTGTGAAGGGAGAAAATTTGCATGTTTGCCTCTTGAGTTTATTGCTTGGTCAATCGGTTAGCGTTCAGACAACCGCGCGCGATCAAGTTATGAATCCAAGTGCGTTCGAGGCATCGCATCCAGGTATTCATGATATTCGCCCAATTTCCCTACGTCTTTGTTGATACTCGTATGACTCAAGGAGAAACTCGCACAGCGTGAAGGCAGTATTAACCGCAAGTTTTGCGTGATGTTTGGCTGGGTTATAGCGCCGCGCATGTCGGTCACTTGCTTTGTTGGCTACCTCGTATAGCCCGCCTATCTGCCGCTGAAGGCCGTCAATGATGGCCTTCAAATACTTCTCCAGGTGATCGCCCTTCGGGTCAAGATTGAGCGGTGTCGCGATAACCTTGTAGAGCGCCCGAAGGTCACCCTCATTTTCATTGAATGGTGTATTGGTCTTTCGAAGCAGCTCTTTAAGAAACTCCTCCACAAGCGTGTACGCGCTGGCGATCGCGCCTGCATGGTCCCCAGTCTCGACTTTTGCGCGGGCTTTCTCCAGGTGCTCCGTAATACTTTCTTCGGACAAGGCAATGGTTGCGGCGACTTCAACGAGCGATGTCCGTGGTTTAGTTGAAACGAAGCGCCCTGATTGAAGAGTGAAGCCCTCGCGCTCCATTCGTCGCAAAAGCGTTTCGATTGTGCCCCCCACTGCCTCCGGATTTATCGCACGCGACTGTGATTGCTGGAGTTGTTCGATCAACTCCTCGTACGCGCCAAGAAGCTTGCGTACATCTTGCTGCGAACTGAAATCAAGGCTCGCGTAGTATTGCTCGACGAGGCTGCGGCGTTGACCGCTGACCGGCGGCTGATAATCCGCCCGGGGCGCCAAGTGAGCGGCCTCAAATATCATGTCAATCTCCCGGAGCGTGAAGCCAACCAATACCTCGCGGAATTCGTTACGAGTTGCTTTACTAATTAGCTCCCGGCTCACGCCAGCATCCAACGAATGAAGAGAGCAGGCGAAGCGCGGCATTGTGCGTGATCTGTTTTGTTGTGCGGGCAGCTGATAGCAGGTTCGGTCATGACTAACTTCACCAATCCTTGTGCGTGTCGATCGCATCACCCTGCCGAGCATTTTTGGGGTCAGTGTAATTGGTATTACTCGCAACCGGGGCTTCCAATGCAGAAAGCTCAAGCCCCTCAATCTCCTGCAGCGACTTCCCCGCAATCCCCTGCAAATCCCCATACATCCCCACCGTCGCACCCATTACCCGCGCAATCTGTTCTTCCCGCTTCGCCCAATTTTTGGTGATAGCTTTCTTTTCCTTATCGAGGTCTTCCTGCATGGTGGAAAACGCTTCGACGATGGCTTCCACGCGCTGGCGAAACCGCGGGCCGGTGAGGTACTGGTAGACCATTTCGGTTTTGGTTTGCTGACCTTCGGTGACCTGCCGCGCAAGCGCAAGCTCCAGCAAAGACTGCCGCAAAATCATCGCAACCGGCAACGCGGCGCGCGGGTGTGTGACCCACACTCCCTCCACCATCTCAAAGGTTTCCACACCTTTCGGCAATACCTGGCTCACGATCACGGCGATCTCTGCCTTCGCCGTCCGCTGATCATCGCGAAGTTTTACCAGCCAGGCGTCGCTCCAGTTCTTGGTACGTTTGAATTCCCACAAGATGGTGCCGCCGGATTGGCCGCTCGTGCCGACGACACGGTGCAGCACATCCCCGCCATATTCGCCTTTGGGTACCGGCTCGATCGCATCGAACGGAAATTTGGCGCGCAACAGGTTTTCAAGTTCCAGTTCCTGCACTTCGCCCTGCAATTGCTGTGAGCCCTGTTCGGCCCGGCGCTTGAGGTCTTCGATCTGTTTCTGCATCGCGGCAATGGTCTGCTCCTTCTCCATTACCTTGAGCCTTTGTTCATCCTCGGCTTCTTTCTTGGCTTGCTGGCGGGTGGCGTCGAGTCCTTCCTGCACGCGCTTTTGAACGGTGAGTTCGAGTTCACGCTTGGCATCGTCCAGTTCCCGCTGTTTTACGATCAGCTCGGCCTGCGCATTCTGTGCCTCGGCAAGTTTTTCTTCACGGCTTTTCAGCACTTCCTGCAGGTCGGCGACTTCACGGGTTTTCTGGTCAAGGTCGGTTGCGGCGGCCTGCTTGGCTTTCTTGGCCTCCTCCGCCGCGATTCGGGTTCGATCTTGTTTCAGTTGCGCTTCAACCTGATCGGCGACTTGTTCTCCAAGTTTGTTTTTGGCATCGGCCAGCAGTTTTTCCTTCTCGCGCATGGCGTGCTCGCGCGTGGCAATGTCGCTGTCCTTCTGCGCGAGTTGTTGCTCGAATTGCCTGCGGGTGGATTCGATCAGCGGCGCCGCCAGCGATTCAGTGAGCTTGATTTCGGTTTTGCAGTGCGGGCAGGTGATGGTGGGTTCGGTCATGGCTCGCCTCACTTATCCTTGTACTTATCGGTCGCATCACCTAATAAGCCACCGGCTTCACGCTCATCTAGCGTCAGCTTCGGGGTCGCAGTCTTGACCCGCTTTTCAACTTCCTTGATGTGCTCGGCAGGCGGAATCTGCTCCGGCAATGTGCCGCCAATGCGCTTGATGGCATCGCGCACTTCCTTGCCGACGTTCTCATGGGTCTGTATCGCGTGGGACTGGTTGCGAATATTGTCGCGCGCCAGCTTGTCGCGGGTTTGGGTCATGCGGAACTGGTTGGCAGCCAGTTCGGTTGCGTTCATCCGGTCGAGCAAATTGTCTTTTTCGGGAATGGACTTGCGTTGCTTGATGGACTCGCGCCCCAGGCCGCCATAAAGGCCCTTGTAGCCCGCATCGTGGAACACGCCGAACATTCTGCTTTGCACCCCGGCATCTTGCGCAGCGCCGGACAATGCCTTGAATTCTTCGGAGGTTTGTTTGCGAAGCTCCAGCCGCTCCATGTCTGCTGACAACTGATCGGAAAGCTCTTGGCGGCGGGTCTGGATGGCAAAGTATTGCTGCGCCCGGGCGATTTCTGGCTTGCGCGGATCGCCATTCTGGGCGATGAGGTAGCAGGCGAAGCGGGAGAGCTGGTAGTCATCCACCACCTGGATGGCACCTTTGCCCCCGGTGATCGGTTTGCCGGCGCCGGCAAAGTGATGCTCAGGCGGATTTCCCGATTCTTTACAGGAGGTTATGGCACGTTCGATGGCCTGCTCGAAACGCCGCCACTGGCTGTAACCCAGCATGGGTTGCAGGGCGCGCGCGCTCCAATATTCCGCACCGTATTCATTGACCTGTTTCAGCTCTTCAAACGACTTTCCCGCGATCGTCACTTCATTTTTCTTCGGCATTATTGCAACTCCCATTCGATCGTGAACAATACGCGTTCTTCGACCTGTTGTTGCAGTTGCTTTTCCAATTGGGTAATCAGATCGTTGCGCTGGGCCTCGACTTCGTCCTGACGGTTGAACAGTTCGCGGCGCAACTTGGTGCGTTTGCCTTCCAGTTCGCGCTGGCGCTTCTGGTGGGCAAGCTTCTCTTCCAGCGCCGGTGAGACGGCTGCGGTGCGGCGCACTTCCTTGATCTCGACATCGATCGCTTTGATTTCCTGCTCGAGGCCGAGCTTCAGGTCATCTGCCCAGGCATCGAGCTTCTCGACCTCCTGCTGGAAGTAGCCGAGGTTGCGCTGGTTGATTTCGCGCAACAGGTGTTGCTTGCGTGCTTCCGCGTCCGCGGTCAGCGCGCCATCGCCCGCGGTGAAGAGGCCGGCGGTTTGCAGTTGTGCCGGAAACCGCAGCAACCTCTCCGGATCGTCCTCGGCCAACGCGACACCGCCTGCCGTGGTGGCGGACACGATTAGATGCTGTTCCTGCTGGCCGAGCGCGGCAACGGAGAGCAGGCTGACGGAGAGCCAGCCGGTCTGCCCACGATAGGCCTTAAGCGTCGTGACTTGGATACCGTAGCGGTCATAGTCGAACACAAGCCGTGCGTGGGATAGCTCTCGCGCCTTGGTTTGTTCAATAATCCACACGGCAAGCGGGTGGCCAACACGGTAGAGGTGTGCTTCACCGCTGCGGCGCGGCAGTTCATAGCGACCGAGATCGACGCTGTCGAGTTCGGCGCTGGGAGAGCGAGTCAGCGTAAATCCGTCTTGATCGAAAATTGCGAAGTCACTGAGTTCGGCTTCGGTCAGGTCCATCAACATCCGCTCATAGCGGTTCAACGCGGAGCGGCTGTCCGCGGCACTCACCCGGAGCTTGTCCTGGACGTCTTCATCAAAATTCTCCAGCAGCAGTTGCCGGGTCTTGACCATCGCCTCGGATATTTCGCCCGACAAATCGAGCTGCAACTGCTCGAAGCTGGCTTTGATCGCTTCAGGTTCGCGGCAATTCTGGTAGATGTCGGCGATGCGGCGCTCGAAGTCCACGCCGGAGCCAATTGCGCCAAGCACTTCGTCGCTGGCGCCAAAGACGCCCTCGAACAATTGGAATTTTTCAGCCAACAACTGATAGACGCGAGCGTCGGCTTCGTTGCTGCGGTCGACGAAATTGACCACCACCACGTCGTGCTTCTGTCC